>NZ_SMJY01000111.1:0-20302 GCF_004348355.1 Micromonospora sp. KC721
GGATCCAAGGGCGGACGCCCGCCAGCCTTCGACCCGCACATCTACCAGCAACGTCACGCCGTCGAGTGCGGCATCAACCGACTCAAACGCAACCGGGCCGTGGCCACGCGCTTCGACAAGCTGGCCGTCCGGTACGAGGCCACGATCCACCTCGCGGCCATCAACGAGTGGCTGTGACCGACTTCGACACACGCCCTAGTCGCGGGCGTGAGCTGTGCGCTCGCATTCCCGTTTGATCCGGGAGAGGGTTGTTCTCATGCCGGCGCGTAGGCGTGACTCGAAGCGGGGGACGGATCGCCAGAACAGTCGCTCCAGACGCAGGGCGATCCGGCTGACGCCGTCGGGGGTCTCGCGCCGGATCGCCAGGCGTGACGTGCCCGAGGAGACCGGCTCGACGCGGTACGACCAGACGGTTCTGTTCTCCCGAATCTTGATGGCGAACTCGACGCCGGGGTCGAAGCGCACCACCTGAGCGTGTGTTGTCCACAGGAGAAGGCCGCCCCGGTTGAGGTTACGCATGCGGGTTCCGACACCGACCGGCCCCTGGGTCGTCACCCGTGTCCGCAACACCTGTGGACTCCATCGGCTCATGGCCCTCGGGTCGGCGACACGTCTCCAGACATCGTCGGGGTCGGCGTCGATCAGCGCGTCTTCCTCGATCACGGGGGAGGCGTTCGGCGTCATCGGGTTCCTCACGAGGGGATGTCGGGGTGGGGTGGCACCCAAACTCGCATCTGGTTGACCGATTGGTCAAGAGGTAGGTTGGGGTCCATGCCCGAAACGGTTTCGGCGGCGATCGACGCCGCCGCCCTGCGTGCCCTGCCGACGCGAGACCGCCTCGTCGCCGTCGCCGGCGACCTCCTCCAGTTGCGGGGATACGCCGGTATCGGGGTGGCGGAGATCCTTCAGCGCAGCGGTGCCAACAAGGGCTCGCTCTACTTTCACTTTCCCGGCGGCAAGGAGGAACTCGTTGCCTGCGCGCTGCGGGTACGCGCAGCTGCGGTCAGTGACCTTATCGCGACGGTGATCGTCGATGCCCCCGACGCCGCCGCCGCGGTGCGGTCGTTCGCGTCCGTGCTGGCGGCACGGCTGGACGACTCGGATTTTCAGCGCGGATGCGCGCTCGCGAGCTCGACCCTCGACGCGGGCCCGGAGCACACCCAGGTGTACGACGCGGTGAGGCAGGGGTACGGCCGGTGGGTGGCGCAACTTGCCGAGCTGATCGAGCGGGACGCGGTCGCGGACGACCCCGAGGCGGAGGCGTGCATGGTGCTCGCCGCCCTCGAAGGCGCTCTCCTGCTGGCCCGGGCTCGGCGGGATCCCCTCCTGGTGGCCTCCGTGGCGGAGAGGGTCACCCGCCACTGGCCCTAGCTGACGGCCTTTCTTCGACGGTGCGAGGCCACGGGTCGCGCCCGGGTTGTCGGTTAGGCATTTATTTCGACATACGGCCCGAACCGGAGAAAGCGCAAGATTTCCTCAAGTCGATTGACTATTCATTGACCGTGGTCCGTCCGCGCTGCAGAGTCTGTCGCAAGTAGACGGTACCGAAAGGGGGAATCTTTAGTGTTCAAAATTCGCTCGGTCGTGATGGGGTTGGTCCTGGCTCTCGGCCTCGTGACCGGATTCGCATCCCCGGCATCCGCCGGGAAGCTGTATTGGAAGACCGGCAAGGCTGTGTCGCACTCGAAGGTGTTCGACGGTGCGAACAGCAAGAACATAATCTGTTACGGAAACGGTGAGATCGCGGCGACGATGTGTATCCGGCTCGACCGGAGGACCATGTACGTCAGAAGCGACAAGGCCGACGGTTACTTCAAGCTCGGAAGCTGGAAGGGTAGCGGCAACCAGTACGTGTGCCAGAACAACAAGGGAAACAAGAAGGGGAACGGCACCTGGGTGGCATGCCACTGGAAGTGGCCGAAGAAGAAGTGCTACACCACTCGGACCGGGCACGGACAGGCTGACTGGTACATCCTCAGCCGCGCCAGCAGCTTGTATTGCTACTAGCTGGCCGTCGGGGCGGATATGGGGAGGGCGTTTACCTGGACGCTCTCCCCTCACCGCCGTCTGGCGACGGTCCGGTACGGCGGCTGTCAACCGCAGGGCCTACGGTGAACACGTCAGCAGTGCGGTGATCGGAAACGCCGCCGAGGCGCGAGCTACCTGCAGTCGTTCACCTGCTTGACGATCCGATTGAACGTGCCGACGGCGGTGTCGACGCCGGAGCGGATCTGGTCGAACGCCTTGTTGAACGGCTCGCCGTACTCGGTGTCGTTGGTTGTTGGCCGCACGGCTCGCGCCCTTCGTCGCAGCGCTGTCCCGATCTGCTCGAATTCGATCACCACGGCACCGGGGACATTGACGATGACGGCGTGGACGTCCTGGTACGCCATCGAGTGGGCGAGCGTGTTCCGCGGGTCGCTGACAGCGCGGCCGTGATGGATGCGGATGGGACACCGTCCCCAGCTAACTTGTTGTGCTATCTAGATGGCGGCGCTAGATTGTTGCCGTGATCTGTCCAGCGGGTCCGGGTGGCCCAGGATGAACCAGGAACGGCGGGCGCAGTGGCTGCGCGGGGTGCTCGATCTCTGCGTGCTCGCGCTCCTGAGTCGGGGTGAGTCCTACGGCTACGAGCTGTCCCAGGCGCTGCGGACCTACGGGTTGGGCACCGTGCAGGGCGGCACCCTGTACCCGGTGCTGCTGCGGTTGCAGCGTGCCGGCCTGCTCACCGCCCACTGGCGGGAGGGTGAGACGGGCCCTGCCCGGAAGTACTACCGGATCAGCCCGGCCGGCAGCGCGGCGCTGCACGCGGCCGTCATCGACTGGAGCGCCTTCACGGCGAGCGTGGGCGCGATACTGAGCGAGGAGCCGAAGCGGTGAAGGACAACGCCTGGCTCGCCGCCCTCACCGGCGAGCTGCGCCGGCACGGGGTGGGGCCCGACCTGACCGGCCACGTCGTCGCCGAGGCGGCCACCCATCTGGCGGAGAGCGGTGAGTCGCCCCTGCGGGTCTTCGGCCCGCCGGAGGTGTACGCCCGGGCGGTCGCTGACAGCCTCGGCGGCCCCGACGTGCGCCCACCGCGTCGCCACCCCGGCCCGGTGCGGCTCGCGGCCCGGAGTATCACGAAGCGCTATCGGGGACAGACCGTTCTGGACCGCGTCGACCTGACCGTACGGGCGGGGCAGATCGCGGCGGTGGTCGGGGCCAACGGTGCCGGCAAGAGCACCTTCCTGCGGATCTGCGCCGGCCTGCTGAGCCCGGACGCCGGCACCGTCCAGGTGCACGGCGCACTCGGCTACTGCCCCCAGGACGGCGGCACGGCCGAGTTCCTCGACCCCGATGAGCATTTCGTGCTGATCGGCGCGGGCCGGGGCCTGGACCGGGCGGCGGCCCGTCGGGCCGGCCGCGCGGGAGCCGCCGCGCTGGACTGGACACCCCCGCGCACCCAGGCGCGGCACCTCTCCGGCGGCACCCGGCAGAAGCTCAACCTGGTGCTGGCCCGGCTCGGGGAACCGGACGTGCTGCTGCTGGACGAGCCGTACCAGGGCTTCGATCGGGGCACCTACCTCGACTTCTGGCACGAGGTGTGGCGCTGGCGCGACGCCGGCAAGGCCATCGTGGTCGTCACCCACCTGCTCAACCAGCTCGACCGTGTCGACATCGTGCTCGACCTGACCGCCTCCCGGGAGCGCACCGCATGACCAGGATCCTCGTGGTGGCCGAGAGCGCCCTGCGTGAACTACTGCGTCGCCGTACCGTGTTGATCATCCTCCTGTTGTTTCCACTGGCCTTCTACCTGAGCCGGCGGGGCGACCACCTCGGCCAGTCGATTCGCTTCGTCTGTCTCGGCCTGGGCTGGGCGCTGAGCACCGCGGCGCTCTTCGCCGGCAGCGCGGCGCGCGGCATGGAACCCCGGCTGCGGCTCTCCGGCTACCGCAGCATGCACCTGGTGCTCGGGCGGCTGCTCGCCCTCTGGGCGGTCGGCGCCCTGCTCTGCGCGCCGTACTTCGTGCTCATCCTCGTCGACCAGCACGACGTCCGGTACGGTGCGATCGCCCTCATCATGGTGCTGACCGTGGCCGTGGCCGTTCCGTTCGGTCTGCTGCTGAGCGCGGTGCTGCCGCGCGAACTTGAGGGCACGCTGGTGCTGCTCACCGTGGTCGGCCTGCAGATGGTGATGGATCCGGCGAGTACGGCCACCCGAGCCCTGCCGTTCTGGTTCAGCCGGGAGATCGGCACGTACGCCGTCGACCACACCGACAGCGGCTATCTGACCCGCGGCCTGACCCAGGGGATCGCCGTCGCGGTCGTCCTCACCCTGTCGGTCGTGGTGGCCGCCGCGGTGCGGCTGCGCCAGCGCCGGCACCTGCGGATCGCGTAGTGGCCGTCGGGGGCGGCACCAGGGATGCCACCCCCGACGATTCGCTGGGTTACCAGGGCTCCGGCAGGTGGAGCAGGTTGCACCGTTTGGTTCCGCCCGTCGGCTGGTAGCAGGCGTTCGCCACCAGAGTGCCGCCCAGTTCGAAGTGGGCGAAGTGGTCCGCGCCACCGTTGGCGCACGTCGATCCGCTGACCTTCGTGACGCCGGCGCTGACGCTGGCCGAGGCGCAGCCCGCGCTGGTCACGGTCTTCTCCACGGTGTTTAGTGACGACCGCTGGTCGAGCGAGTTGTGCGAGCCGTAGCCGGTGAGCTTCACCCCGCTGCGGACGACCGAGTACTGGAACGCGTCCGGGGCGTAGTAGGACCAACTCGCGCCGGTGCCTGCGCTGCGCAGGTCCGCGTCGTCAGCAGAACCCGGGATGGTCAGGTAGTGGCCCTTGTCGGCGGTGGTGGTGCCGGGAGTCACCCGCTGGATGATCACCAACAGGCCTCCAGTCAGATTGGTTGCCATGAAGGGCGTACCGCTTCCGGCCCCGCATGCCTGCTTGTCGACGACGTAGGCCTGGTGTGAGGTCGAGTAGATGTGCACGCGGGCACACCGGTTGTCGTTGGCGGTGTCCATGATCGTGCCGAAGAGCGCCCGGGTGCCGAACGTGTCGCTGGCAGTCCCGATCAGCTCTACGCCCGGCAGCGTTCCGGCGACGTCGATCGTGTCGACGCCGCGGTAGTTCCACGAGCCCGACCAGCCGGTGCCGGAGGGCAGTGCCGCCTGTGCCGGCGAGGCGGTCAGCCCGGCACCGACCAGCATGGCGGCCAGCAGCGCGGCGAGGGCCGCCACCCTGCGTCGCGTGGGTCGGGGGGCTTTCGGCCTGGGCCCTCTCTCTCGGTCGCGCGGTACCGCCACGGGCCCTCGCGATGCCATGTGCCGTTTTTTCATGAGGTGCTCCTTCCCCGGTCTGTTGGGACGGGCCGAGCCCGCCCCGGAACGGTGGCACGCGCTCCGGCTGATCGGGCGCGGTACTGGACCCGGCTGGACGGCGCTGGACGCCGGGTGGGCGGAGCGAGCGCGTTCAGGGTTGGGCAGTCCGGCCTCAGCGGTCGGCCCGGTAATGCCATTGGCCGGGCGGCGGGCGTTGGGTAGGGTCCTGTGTGGACTGACGGATGTCGGTCGATCGCTGTCGATGCCCGAAGGGGATGATCTACCCTCCCGGGTGTCAACGCCCGAGCCGTCGGGCGGCCAGCACGTGGAGGCCGCATGTCCGAACAACGGGTACGTCACGACGCCCGACAGACGCTCCACCGGACGTCCGAGGAATCCCGTTCCACGCTCGCCGTGATCCGCGAGGCCGCCGAGGTGCGGACGGTGCGTGACCTGGCCGGGCTGCTGCGCCAGCTCCGGCGCCGTCACGCTCGGCAGCAGGGCGGAACCCCCCTGACGTACCGGCAGCTGGCGGTGAAGACCGGCTGGTCACGCGGGGTCATCGGGGAGTACTTCGCGGGCAACATCCTGCCCTCGACCGAGCGTTTCGACATCCTGACCGGGTTGCTCGGTGCCACCGGAGCCGAGCAAGGGGCGCTGGCCACCGCACGTGACCGGGTCGAGGAAGGTCGACGGCAGACGAATCCGACCGACGGCCACGGCCGAACCGAGGTCGCGCCGGCTCAGGCGAGCGGTGTGGCGGCAGGGGCAGTCAGGGCGTCGGATGCCGTGCCGCACCAGCTACCGCCGGCTCTGGGCAGCTTCGTCGGTCGCGCCGCGCAACTGGCCCAGCTCGACGCCGAGTGCGGCGGTGACATCGGGCTCCTCACCGCCGGGGCAGACGGTTCGGGTAAGCCAGCCGCGACGAGCGTGGTGCTCTCGGGCACCGCCGGGGTCGGTAAGACGACGCTGGCGGTGTACTGGGCGCACCGGGTCGCCGAGCGGTACCCGGACGGTCAGCTCTACGTCAACCTGCGGGGCTTCGACCCCACCGGCTCGATGATGACGCCCGCCGAGGCGGTACGGGGGTTCCTCGAGGCCCTCGGCGTACCGCCCGAACGCATCCCCACCTACCTGCCCGCGCAGGTAGGGCTGTACCGGAGCCTGCTCGCCGGCCGCCGGATGCTGGTGGTGCTGGACAACGCCCGCGACGTCGACCAGGTCCGCCCCCTGCTGCCCGGCAGCCCGGGCTGCCTGGCGTTGGTGACCAGCCGCAACCGCCTCGCCGGCCTGGTCGCCACCGAGGGGGCCCGACCGATCACCGTGGACCTGCTCACCGTCGGTGAGGCACGGCAGTTACTGGCCCGGCGCCTCGGTGCCGACCGGTTGACGGTCGAACCGTGGGCCGTGGACGAGATGATCGAGCGGTGCGCGCGGTTGCCGCTCGCGTTGGCCGTGGTCGCCGCCCGAGGGATGGCCCATCCCGCGTTTCCCCTGACCGCCCTCGCCGCCGAGCTGCGTGAGACGCAACGCCTCTTCGACGCGTTCGACAGCGGCGACGCCGGTACCGACGTGCAGGCGGTCTTCTCCTGGTCGTACCGGAGTCTCACCGCGCCGGCCGCGCGCCTGTTCCGGCTGCTCGGCTGCCATCCAGGGCCGGACATCGGGATTGCCGCCGCCGCCAGCCTGGCCGGGCTGCCCCGGGGCCAGGTGCACCGGCTGCTGGCTGAGCTGGCCAACGCGCACCTGGTCACCGAACACGCGCCGGGCCGGTTCGGCGCCCACGACCTGCTGCGCGGGTACGCGGCCGAGTTGGCCGAGAGCACCGACCCGCCCGAGACCCACCGCGCGGCGGTCCAGCGCGGCCTCGACCACTACCTGCACACGGCGCACACCGCCGCACTGCTGTTGCAACCCGGCTGGGATCCGGTCCCGCTGGACGCCGTCCACCACGGGGTGACACCCGAGGCGATCACCGACCACGACCACGCGCTGGCCTGGTTCACCACGGAGTACCGCGTTCTCCTGGCGGCGGTCGCCCATGCGGAGCGCAGCGGGTTCGAGGGGCATGCCTGGCGGCTGGCCCACACCCTGGTGGACTTCCTGCAACGCCGGGGCCACTGGTGCGACCTGGTCGCCTCGCAGGGGGCCGCCCTGGTCGCGGCGCAGCGGACGAACGACCCGTCCGGGCAGGCGAACGCCCACCGCGACCTCGCCCGTGTGCTGGCCCGGGTCGGCGAGCCGAAGGCGGCGGAGGACCACTACCGCGCGGCACTGAAGCTCTTCGGTGAACTTGACGACCTCACCGGGGAGGCGCGTACCCATCGGGCCTTCGGCGCGATGCTGGATCGGCTCGGTCGGCACACCGAGGTCCTGTACCACGTACAACGGGCCGCGGATCTGTATCGAGCCGCCGGCCACCTGTCAGGGGAGGCCAGCGCGCAGAACGGGATCGGCTGGGCGCACGCCCAACTCGGCCAGTACGGACCGGCGCTCGAGCGCTGCCGGCGGGCGCTCATGCTGTTGCGCCGAACCGACGACCGGCACGGCGAGGCGAACACCTGGGACAGCCTCGGTTTCATTCACGACCGTCTCGGCCGCCACCGCCGGGCGATCCGCTGCTACCACCGGGCGCTGAACCTGTTCATCCAGATCGGCGAACGGTACGACGAGGCAGAGACCCTGACCAGGCTCGGTGACAGCCGATACTCGTTGGGTGACCGGGCGGGCGCCGTGCGCACCTGGCAGCGGGCCCTGCGCATCCTCGACGACCTCGGCCACCCCGATGCCGAGCAGGTCCGCGGCCGGCTCGTCCGTACCGCCCGGCGCAGCCGACCCGAACGCGGGAACAGGGAAGTACCAGCACGGCGGCTGACGCTACGGCGCCGAAGCCTGGTGCCGAGGACCTGACATTCGTGACACGGTCCGTCCGACCGGGACGGGAACCCGGCCTTGTCCGGTTGTTTGATCATGATTCATGTCGACTGGCTACTGTCCCGCCCGACACATGTCGAAGGGTGAGGAGTACCCGTTGATCGCCAAACGAGTCGTAGCCCTGGGGCTGGCCTGCCTCACCACCGTCGCGGCCTCGGTCGCGGCACCGCACGACACCGCGTCGGCCGCCGTGGAGGATCCCGCCGGCTCGGCTGCCCAGTACCACGTCGGATTCCCGTTGTTCCGCAGCGCCAACATGCCCAACCCGGACCGGCTGGCGAGCGGTGTCGGGTTCCATTCCTTCCGCATCCCGGCGGTGGTGAAAACCAGCACCGGGCGACTGTTGGCCTTCGCCGAGGGTCGCCGCTACAACAATGCCGATTTCGGCGACATCAACCTCGTGTACAAGCGAACCGAGACCGCCACGAACCACGGTGCGGCGGCCGGTGACTGGGAGCCGCTCAAGGAGGTGGTCGGGTCGGGATCCGGCACCTGGGGCAACCCCACGCCGGTGGTCGACGGCGGCACCGTCTATCTCTTCATGTCCTGGAACGCCGGCGATCGCAGTCCGTCCGGGAACGACCTGCTACCGGACGGGTCGCGCACCAAGCCGATCGACTCCACCGAGGCCGGTCGGCGGCATCTCTACCTGAGCAGGAGCACCGACGACGGCGCCAGCTGGACGACCCCGGTGAAGATGACCGCCGACCTCACGCCGAGCGGTTGGGCCTGGGACGCGGTGGGCCCGGGCAACGGGATCAGGATGCGCTCCGGCGAACTGGTGGTGCCCGCGCGGGGCCGCAACATCATCGGCACCCTGCGTTCGGACGGGCAGCGGCAGTGGCGCTACCAACGGCTGAGCGAGACGAACAACGAGGGCACGATCGCCCAGACTCCCGACGACAACCTGTACCGCAACGACAGGCCCAACTCCGGCAGCTACCGGCGGGTCGCCCGGGGCACGCTGACCAGCTTCGGCTCGTTCGCCGACGACACCGGGCTGCCCGACCCGGAGTGCCAGGCCTCGGTCCTGGCGTACAACATCGACGCGCCGGCCCGGACCCTCTTCCTCAACTCCGCGTCCACCGGCAGCCGCCGCGCCATGCGCGTCCGGATCAGCTACGACGCCGACGCCCGGAGGTTCACCTACGGCCGTGAGTTCAGCGACGTGCCGATCTCCGGCGTCGGGGACGAGGGCGGCTACTCCAGCATGACGAAGACCGACGACTACAAGATCGGGGCCCTCGTGGAGACCGACTTCTACGAGCACGGCAGCGACCCCCGCTCGCACCGGGCGATCGTCTGGCGGCGGTTCAACCTGTCCTGGATCGTCAACGGGCCCAACAACTAGCGACCGGTGCCGGCTGCCTGGTACTCCGGGATGACGTGAGCGAACTATGGTCGACGTCAAGAAGTCAGTGCCCAGGGTCGCGGTCATGGGCGCCGGCGATCAGGTCGGGATGCCGGACAGTGCCAGTAGGAGATCCCGTACCTCGGTGGCGGCGACGGCCGACCGGGCGTGCGCCCGGTCGGAGCAAATGATCATCGGACCGTCGCGGGGGTCGTCGGGGAGCCGGCCGTGGGAGCCCCGGACCGCGCGGGCACCGGCGTCGAGACCCACGACATTCATCAGGTAGCGCATGCCGATCTTCTTCCGCAGCAGGGCCACGGCCGCCCGGGCCTTGGCCGCCTGCGGGTTCGCCGGGTCGAGGAACAGCTCGGCCGGGTCGTAGCCGGGCTTGCGGTGGATCTCCACCAGACGCGCGAAGTCGGGAGAACGGGCCTCGTCGAGCCAGTAGTAGTAGGTGAACCACGCCTCCCGTTCGGCGACCAGCACCAGCTCCCCGGCCCGTGGATGGTGCAGCCCGTGCGCGGCCTTGCCCTCCGTGTCGAGTACCTCGGCCACGCCGGCCACACCCGCGCAGATCTTCGCCACCGCCGGCACGTCGGCCGGCTCACGGACGTACACGTGGGCCACCTGGTGATCGGAGACCGCGAACGCGCGCGATGTCCACGGGTCCAGGTACTCCATGCCGGCCTGGGTGTAGACCCGCAGCAGACCCGCGGCCCGCAGCGCGCGGTTGATGTGCACCGGGCGCGACACCGGCGTGATGCCGTATTCGGAGAGCACCACGACCGTCGCGTCGCCCGCCGAGTCCAGCAGCGGCGCCATCACCCGGTCCAGCTCCGCGGCGGCGACGGCGGCCTGCGGCGCGTCGGGGCCGTGGCGCTGCAGGTCGTAGTCCAGGTGGGGGACATAGACGAGGGTGAGGTCGGGTCGGTGCGCCGTCCGGATCCGCTGCGCCGCCGCACAAATCCACGCCGACGACGCGACACCGGCGCCCGGCCCCCAGTAACTGAACAACGGGAAGGTGCCCAGCGCCGCGGTGAGGTCGTCGCGCAGCCCCGGTGGGTCGGTGTAGCAGTCGGGGTCCTTGCGCCCATCGGCGTGATAGACCGGCCGAGGGGTCACCGTCCAGTTGACGTCGGCGCCCATCGCGTACCACCAGCACACGTTGGCCACCGTGAACTCCGGCCGGTGCCGCCGCGCGGTGTGCCACACCTTCTCCCCGCCGACGAGCCCGTTGTGCTGCCGCCACAGGAACACCTCGCCGAGGTCGCGGAAGTACCAGCCGTTGCCGACCACCCCGTGCCCGGCCGGTGTCTCGCCGGTCAGGAAGGTCGACTGCACGGAGCACGTCACGGCGGGCAGCACCGTGCCCAGCGGGGCCTGCCAACCCGAGGCGGCCAGCGCGCGCAGCCGGGGCATGAATTCGAGCAGCCGCGGCGTGAGACCGACGACGTCCAGCACCATGACGGGCGTCACGACGGCAGCTCCTTCAGATCGAGGTCGGTCAGCCGGTCCCGGGCCCACGCCAGCTCGGCCGCGATCCCGGCGCTGAGCTGCGCTGGGCCGTCAGGCCGGGACCGCGGCGGCAGCACGTTCCAGGTGTACGTCTCGACGTCGAGGTGGTCGCAGGCGGCCTCCGCCCCACCGAGCAACTCGCGCAGCGCGTCGGTGAGCACACCCGTCGTCGCACGCAGCGGCGGCATCGGCGCGGCGTGCAACGGCACGTGGTAGTGCACCCGCCACGGGGAGGTCGGCGTCCCCCACGACAGCGCCTCGGGCAGGTCGTCAGCCGACCGGCCGTCGCGGCTCCGCGCCTGGTGCAGGAACCTCGGTTCGACGTAGCCGCGCAGGGCGTCGCCGTCCCGAACCGGATCGGCTGCCTCCAGCGCCGCCGACAGCTGTGTCTTGACCACGGGGAGCCCGGCCGAGCGCAGCCGAGCCAGCGCCGCCGCCGGCTCCTCCCACGCAACTGCCAGATGGGCCAGGTCCAGGCACACCCCCAGGTACCGGGTGTCCACGCCGGACAGCATGGCGGCGGCCTGCGCGGTGGTTTCGACCACGCATCCCGGCTCCGGCTCGACGGCGACCCGGATCAGGCGGCCGGTACGCCGCTCCAGCGCCGCCAACTCGACGGCCAGCATGGACAGGGATCGCCGGCACGCGTCAAAGCGCTCGGGTGTCCAGGGCTCGCGCCAGGCCAACGGCAACGTGGAGATCGATCCACGGGCCGCGTCGGCGGGCAGCACGTCGGCCAGGACGGTCGCCAGATCCAGTGTGTACCGCAGACGCTGCGGCTCCGTCCAGTCCGGCCGGTACACCGCGTACTTGACCACCGGCGCCTGGAACGCCGCGTACGGGAACCCGTTGAGCGTCACCACCTCGAGCTCGCGCGCGGCCAGCTCCCTCCGCAGCCGCCGCCGCGCGGCCCGGTCGGCGGCCAGCTCTGCCGCGGCCGGCGCCGCCAGCCACAGTCCGAGCCCCAGCACCGCGCTGCCGAGCCGGCGCCGGACCGGCAGGGCGTACGTGTCGAGTTGGGCGAGGATCCCGGTCAGGTCCTCGGCGGCGTGCACATTCGTGCAGTAGGACAGGTGCACCACGCTGCCGTCACGATGCCGCAGGCGCATCAGCCAGCACCCCCGGGACACCCGTCAGCCGTCATGCGGCACCCCTTGGAGGCCCACGGCGTGGGCCTCCGCCGTCCGTAGGAACGCCAGCGAGCGCCGCGCGACCTCCGGTGCCGCGTGGGAGTGCCGGGGCAACTCCACCGCGACCAACCCGCGGTATCCGCCGTCGGCCAGGGCGCGCAGCACCGGCGGGAAGTCGATCTCGCCGGCGCCGAATTCCAGGTGCTCGTGTACGCCTCGGCGCATGTCGTCGATCTGGACGTTCACCAGGTGTGTTGCCACGTCGGCCACGCACTCGGGTACGCCCACCGGCTCCAGGCACCGGCAGTGCCCGACGTCGAGGGTGAGTCCGAACGCGGCCGGCGCGCCCAGCTCGGCCCGCAGTCTTTTCCACCCGGCGATGTCCTCGACGAGCATGCCCGGCTCTGGTTCGAACCCGATCGGCACGCTCCGGTCGGCTGCCAGCGCGACGACCTCCGCAACGCCGTCGACCAGCCGCGCCCATGCGGTCGACTCGTCCACGTCGGCCGGCCGTACCCCCGCCCAGCAGGAGACCGCCTCGGCACCCAGGTCGGCACCGATCGTCACGGCCCGGCGGAGAAAGTCGATCCGGCGCGCGCGCTCGTCGTGCAGGAAGGTCGGCGCGTGCTTACGCCACGGGTCGAGCAGGAACCGTGCGCCGGTCTCGATGACCAGCCCGAGGCCCAGATCGCGCAGGAGGTCGGCCGTGTGGGTCACCTTCCGGGCCAGGGCGGGGCCGAACGGGTCGAGATGGGCGTGGTCCAGGGTCAGCGCGACCCCGGCGTAGCCGAGGTCGGCGATCACGGCGAGCGCGTCCGCCAGCCGGTGGTTGGTGAAGCCGTTGGTGCCGTAGCCGAACCGGAGCCCGTTCATGTCGGCGAGATCCACCGGGCCAGGGCCCGGCCCAGGGGAGCGGCGGCCGCGACGGCGAGACCGGCCCGGATCGCGCCGCTCCGGGCAGTCAGGGCGCCCTGCAGAGCCGGCAGCGCGGTGATGCCGGCGCCCACCGCGGCCCGCACCCGAGGCGGCGCTGGGTCGCCGAGCACTCCGGCCTGGGCCCGTCCGTACCGGCGGGCGTAGTCGACCGCCAGCAGCCTGGCCACCGACGCGGCAGCGCCGGCCGGGGCAGCAGCGTTCGGGCGGGCCACCGTCGCGGCCACCGCGGCGGTGGTGGCGAGCGTGGCGGCGGCGACGCCGGGCCGGGTGCCGCCCACCTCGCCCCGCGACAGCGCGGTGACGGTGTACGTGTGAACGCCGACGGTGAGAGCAGCCGGAATCGCCCGAACGATGCGGCCGGTGCTGGCCCCGTGCAGCACGTCGAGTGTCCGGCAGGCAGCCATCGCCAGCGGACCAGCCACGGTGTTCTTGGCCCACAGGTCGTACGCCCACACGGCGGCGGCGAGCGGGCCGGCCACGGCCAGTGCGCGCCGACCCCCGACGGCCCCGGAGATCGCAAGCCCGACGGCGGTGAGGCCGGCCGCCACGCCGAGTGCGACGGGGGCGGGTACCTGTCCGGACGGGATCGGTCGCTCAGGCCGCTCGACCGCGTCGAGTGCGCGGTCGGCCCAGTCGTTGGCCGCCATGCCCGCCCAGTACAGGCAGACCGACGCGCTGGCCAGGCCGCCGGTTCGCCGGTCGAGCACGCCCGTGGCGGCGGCACCGGCCACCACGTCGCCGGGCACCGACAGCGCGGCCGGCGCACGGACGAGGTCGGCCAGCGCGCCAGGTCTCATCACTGCTCCGCCATGGACAACTCGGTGGCGAGCATGGTGAGCATGGCCCACTGCTCGCCCAGCGCGGACGGCGCGGCACCCAGCGGGTCCTTGAAGAAGAAGGCAAGCTCGGGCAGCGGCCCGCGGCGGCCGGCCCGGTGCGCGGCGGCGGTGAGCCGCGCGAGGTCGAGCACCAGCGGTGCGGCGAGCGCGGAGTCGCAGCCGTGCCAGGTGAACTCGACGCGCATGCCGGTGCCGAGAAAGCCAGCGAACGTGATCAGGTCCCAGGCCGTCTTGAAGTCGCCGATCCCCTCGACGTGGTCGATGCGGCTGGTGCCCTGCGGCTGGTAGCCGAGCACGTCGCGGAGCACCCGCTGTTTGCTGGCCACCTTGGCGGCGTTGGGGCCCGGGTCCGCGAGGTTCGCACCGTCGCCGCCGCCGAGCAGGTTGATGCCCGACCAGGTGAGCACGTGGAGGTTGCGAAGCGCGAACATCGGGGCGAGGACCGACTTGACCAGCGTCTCGCCGGTCTTGCCGTCGTTGCCGGCGTACGGTACACCCATCTCCCGTGAGAGCTCGTCCAACGCCGGCAGGCGGGCCCCGGCAGATGGCGTGAAGTCGACGTACGCGCAGCCGGCGGTGAACGCGGCATACGCGGCGAGCGCGCTGGGCGGCAGCACGGGCTCAGGCGTCGCCAGGGCGGACCGCAGGGCGGCCAGGCTGCCGTGCGCCGGGTGCGGCGCGGGTGCCGGCTCAGTGGTGGACACATTGATGACCACGACGTGGGCGAGTTCGTGCTGTCGCCGGAACGCGGCCAGGTCGTCGGCGATGAGCGTGGCCGTGTCGGCCTGGGTCGGGCCATCGGGCAGCGGACGCAGGTCGTCCTCCTGGGCGGCGAGCTGGTCGGCGAGCGCGGCCACGAGCCGGGCCGGCACCACACCGGCCGCCGCCAGCGCCTCGGCTTTCTTGACCACGGGGGTGGCGACGATGTCATGGCCGCCGATGACGAGGTCGGACCAGCGAGGCAGCCCGGCCGCCCGCAACCCGGGCAGTTCGGTGACGCATCCGGTCGACTCGACCAGCCGTGCCCGAAGCGCCAGTGCGCCGACCGTGGCGGTGACCGCGACCGATCCGCGCGCGCCGATCAGCCAGATGCCCGTTCGCATGGCCCCCCCTTTCCGATGCTCTGTGGACGATCTGGACGCGCCGGAGCCGCGGGCCGACTGGCGGGTTGCGCCTGGGCGCCGAAGGTGTACGTGGGTGCCGGTCAGGCCCTCATGCCGTCAGCCGCGACGGGCAGCCAGGTTCGCCAGGCGGTAACGCAGCGTCACGTCCGATGCGTTCTGATCTCGTCGCTTGCTTCATTCAGGATGCGCCAAAAAATCATTAGAAGTCAATATGACGCTGTTGGGATCGGTTCCATAACCATTTTGCGGGAAGTTCTTCCAGCAGTGCCCGTTCGGTCGATGCGAGAAGTGCGGACGGAGGGCTTCTACCAGCTCCAGAGGTCCGGTGTCGCCCGTTGCCGCCGGGTCGCTTACCCGACCCTGGAATCCGATGTCCGGCCGAGTCTGATGCGGGTCCGCAGCTGCCCTGCACAAGCAGGACCAGGCGGGAAACCCGATGCGGCCCGCGACACCATGATTCGAGGACGGGAAACGGTCGACAGGAGGGACTACGGTACGTAGGGATTATGGGCTGGGGCTGCCGTCCCTGCCGGTGTGGTTGCGCAGCGAGAAGTCAGAAGCCGCCGTTCACTTCGGCTCGGGTACCGCCGAGGGCGGTCGCGCTGGCCTCGTAGCTGTCGCGGCTCGGGTCCCTGCCGCCCGTCGCGTGGCCGTACTGCACCGCGAACATGTGATCGGCGGGCACCAGGCGTACTCCCGGTTTCAGGGTGAACGTGTAGACCAGCGCGTCCGGCTGCTGCTCCACGCTGATCACCAGTTTGTCGGCCCCTACCGTGCTCCAGGCTCCGGTGCTGGTCACGTCCGTGGTGCGTGCGATCCGTACGTGTAGCTGGAGCGCCGTGACGGCCTCGCTGTTCCTCAGGGTCACGTTGCTCTGCGCCCAGTTGTCGATGCTGTGCGGGTCGACGGCACTGCTGGACCACAGGAAGCCCTGCTGGACGGAGGCCCTGCCTGGGGACGCCCCCGGGGAACGAGGCGGCTGAGCAGCGGACGACGGACGGCCGGTAGCGCCACGGTCCGGCACCGCCCCGGCAGCGGTGCTCGCGGCAGGCGTGGCGGAGGGGGACGAGGCCGCGGTCGGGGTGGGGGAGACCGTGACCGAGGCCGCGGGCACGGGTTCCCGAGGTGTTTCGTCGCGGACAGCGGCCCAGGTCGCGGCGACGCTGAGCCCGAGCACCGTGGCCACGGTCGCCGCCATTCCGGCGACCGCGGCGGTGCGCCGAGGGGTGGAGCGGGGCGCGCTGGACCGGTCAGCCGCCTGGCCGCGCTGGATCCGGGCCAGCATGGCCACGCGGTCCGGCTGGTGAGCGGCCGCGGCCGCGCGAAGCGCGGAGCGGATGGGATCCGACGACATCAGCTCCCCCTTCCCGACGGGCCGGGCGGAACGATGGCCCGCGAAGCGGGAGCCAGCCACGGCGTGCCGTCACCCGCCGATGCCGGCGGGCCGCCGAGTAACCGGGTCAACTGGGCCGCCCCGCGCGACGTCTGGCTCTTCACGGTACCTACGGAGATGCCGAGCGTACGCGCCGTCTCCCGCTCGGACAGGTCGAACGCGTACCGCAACACCACGCACGCCCGACGCCGGTACGGCAGCCGGCGAAGCGCCTCACGCACGTCGACGACCACGGGCACGTCCACGTCCTGCGTCCGGTCCCGCCACAGCAGGCCCACGCCGAGCAGGCCGCGCCGTTCCCGGGACAGCCTGCGGATCCGGTTGCGGGCCAGGTTGGCGAGCACGCCACGGGCGTACGCGATCGGGCTGTCGGCGGCAGCGACACGGTCCCAGTGCCGCCATACCTCCAGCAGCGCGTCGGCGGCGAGGTCGTCGGCCACCTCCGGCTCGCCGGTGACGAGGTACGCCAGACGGGCCAGATCGGCGTGGTGCGACTCGAAGAAGGAGTGGAAGGCGTCGTCGCGCCCGCCGGCCCTCACCAGCGTGGTGGATGCTGACGGTTCACGCGCTGAGGCCGTGCGCGGGAGGGCCGGCTGTCGGCGCGAGTTGTCGCGGCCAACCGGTTCGCTGCTCGTCGCGGATGCGCGTGCGCTGTGACACCGCGTTGCCTGTCATGGGACTGATTTATAGTCCCAGGCCGTTGCTCCTGTCCAGTCTGCGCTCCTTATGCTCGGCAGCGAACATCCTCACCTGTGGTGATGGGTGTGTGGCGCAGCGGGAACGACTTGATAGCTTTCGATACATGGGATCTCCTAGCTACGTTCCGTAGTCAGATCGGAGCGGTGGCCTGCCCGGGGTCGGCGCCCGCGTGCCCGTCAGTGAACGGCGGCTTCTGAAATTTCCCGGTGTGGCGGGCAACCTTTCCGCTCCTTTGGACCACTCACGGTCGGACGGGCTGGAACGGCTGAGGGAGAGCGCCGACATGACCCCCTTGTACCTGCGCCGCCGGTGGTGCCCCGTGCTCGCGACCGCCGTCTGGGCGGCCGTGTTCGCGGCCTTTGCCGGTTGCGCCGCCAGCGGTCTGGCAGGACTGCTACGAGGGCCGGATGACCTGGCTCAACACGGTGGAGCGCGGATCTCCGTACAAGGCCGGGGCTGCCTGGGTTCGTATGGGCGTCCACTTCTCCGGGCGCTGGCACACCGACGCCGCCAACGGACACGTCACCCGCGTGAAGGGCTACCTGGACCAGGGGATCTGCAGGACGCGCACCTTCCAGCAGCCCTGATCGTCAAATCAGCGGAAGGTCGAGTCACCCGCCGGTGCGGTGGGCCTTCCTGCCCGCCTGCGCGGCCAAAGGCGCGCAGTTTCTCAGCTCGAGGCGAGCTTCGCCGGCGCGGGCACAACCTTTCCGCCGCACGGCTATGGCAGGTCGAGCTGATAGGCGCGCACGGCGGTGCCACCAAACACCTGATCCTGCTCCGGCCGGGTCAGCCCAGATGTCAGCTCCTCGGCAGCGGCGACCACCTTGGCGTAGGACCCGGCGAGCAGACACACCGGCCAATCCGAGCCAAACATCACGCGCCCGGCGCCGAACGCCTCCAGTGCCGTCTCCGCGTAGGGGCGCAGCCCCGGCACGGTCCACGAACGCCAGTCCGCCTCGGTGACCATGCCGGACAACTTGCAGTAGACATTCGGTTCCGCCGCCAGCTCACGCAGCCGGGTGGCCCACGGCTCAAGTTCGCCCGTGGCGATCAACGGCTTGGACAGGTGGTCCAGGACAAAGGTGACCTCGGGTAGCGCCCGCACCGTGTCGATGGCGGAGGGTAGCTGATGGGCAAGCGTGAGCAGGTCGTAGCAGAGCCCCGCGTGACCCACCGCGCGCAGCCCACGGCGAACTTCTGCCCGGTTCAGCCAAGCGGGATCCGCTTCGGCCTGGACGAGGTGCCGGAGACCGACGAGGCGCTCGCCGCCGGGTCCGGCCCGCAACGCCGCGAGCGTGTCGCGGATACCGTCGGCCGTCAGGTCGACCCAGCCGACCACGCCCGCCACCAGGTTGCTGCCGGCCGCCAGGGCAAGAAACTCCGCGGTCTCGTCCATGTCGGCGAGCACCTGCACCAGGACGGTGTGGTCGATTCCGGCCTCGGCGACGGACTCCGCCAGATCGTCCAGAGTGAACGACCGATGAATCGGGGCCATCCGCGTTTCTCCGAGCCACTGCTGCGCCCGGCGGTCGAGGTCCCACACGTGGTGGTGCGCGTCAATCCTGAGCATTGGCACTCCCCACCCAGAGACATCCGATTCGTGCCCGCGAGCGGGCGACAGGCGCCGGCCGCCGGCCGGGTCGGTAAAGCCCTCGGCACGCCGACGAACGTCGATCGCTCCGTGTGCCACCGGATCCTAACCACGGGATCGGATGTCCGAAAGGTCTTGCGGCTGGGCGCAAGGGAGCGATCGCCGGGACCCCGAGGAGTCACCTGGGTGAACCCATGACCTCCCTGGACAGGAGATAGATCGAGGGCTATAACTCAATTCCATGACACGAAACGCTTCGTCCACATTCCGGTCACAGTCCGTGAGTGAGCGTCGCGATCGAAGGGCCGATTGGCCGGGAAGGCACACATGAAAACGAAGCTGAGGTGGCTGGCCGCCCTGACCACCCTCACCGCCGCGCTCGCGTTGGGCGCGGTGACCGGATCCGACGTCGCCAGCGCCGAATCCAACGGTGGTACCCGGGTCATGCCGCTCGGTGACTCCATCACCGAGGGCACTCAGGTGCCCGGGGGGTACCGGATCGGCCTGTGGCGACGTGTCACCAACGACAGGTACACGGTGGACTTCGTCGGATCGCAGTTCAACGGACCCGGAAACCTGGGCGACCACGACCATGAAGGCCACCCTGGGTGGCGCATCGACCAGATCGACGCGCGCATCAACGGCTGGCTCAGCACCTACCAGCCGCGCACCGTACTGCTGCACATCGGCACGAATGACGTGCTGCAGAACTACGACCTGCCCGGGGCGCCGAGGCGACTGTCCACACTGATCGACCGCATCACCAACACGGTCCCCGGCGCCGACGTGTTCGTCGCCCAGATCATCCCGCTGGCCAATGCCGGCCAGAACAACGCGGCCCGCACGTTCAACGCGGCGATACCCGGGATCGTCCGGGACAAGGTCGCGGCCGGCAAGCGTGTCCACCTGGTCGACATGCACAGCGCGCTCACCACGGCGGACCTCATCGACGGCGTCCACCCCACCGCCGGGGGCTACGACAAGATGGCGGCCACCTGGTACGCCGCCCTGCGGTCGGTGGCGGGCAGCATCGGCAGTCCCGGTGGCCAGCCGAGCGTGGGGATCGTCGGTGGTGGCTCGGGCCGGTGCCTGGATGTTCCGGGGCAGAGCACCACCAACGGCACCCAACTGCAGCTGTGGGACTGCTGGGGTGGGTCGAACCAGCGGTGGACCTACACCTCGAGTAAGCAGCTGGTGGTGTACGGGAACAAGTGTCTGGACGCGTCCGGTCGCGGAACCAGCAACGGCACCGCGGTGATCATTTGGGACTGTAGTGGTCAGGCGAACCAGCAGTGGAACGTGAACGCGAACGGGACCATCACCGGGGTGCAGTCGGGGTTGTGTCTAAGTGCGTCCGCGGGCGGAACGGCGAACGGTACGAAGATCGTCCTCTGGTCGTGCAGCGGCAGCGCGAACCAGCAGTGGAGCCTGCGCACCTGACGGGAGCCCCTGCCGTCGCCCGGGCTGGCAGCGGGCGGCCGCGGCGG
>NZ_SMJY01000112.1:0-20217 GCF_004348355.1 Micromonospora sp. KC721
CGTCGGGGACGGGCGGGGGCAGGACGGGTGGTGCCAGCCCCGCGTCGAGCGGTTCGTTCAACACCCGGACGTCGACCGGCTCCCGGCCCGGCCGGGTGTCCGCGATGGTCCTGCGACGGCCGGGCATCAGGCACCGGCGCCCAGCTCGGTCGAGACCGGCTCCGCCCGGATGGTGACCCCGTCGACGATGGTGGTGCCAAAGGCCGGATCGAGCGGCGGAGCCAGGACAGGGCGACCGTCGCGGGTGACCACGCCGATCTGACCACCGTCGGGCAGCATGATCCAGCCGCCGTCCACGCCGGCGCGGCGCTGCGCGGCGGTGGCCCGGAAGAGCACCGGCCGCCCGCTCGTGTCCACGGTGGCCGCGAACGACCAACGCTTGCCGTTCACCACCACCTCGCCGGCTGCCTTGCGGTCGTCGAACGTACCGGTGAGCCGCGCGTCCTTCTTCCCGGTGAGGGAGAGCCGGCCGTCGGTCGCGCTGCCGCGCAACCAGATCTCCAGCTGCCGACCGTCGCAGAGGTACGCCGTCGCCTCGCCGCCGTTGGCGGTGATCGCGATGGTGGCGCGGCCGCCGTCGAGCCGGCCGGTCCAGTTGGTGGTGGCCTTCTTCTCCTCCACCCTGTCGTCGGCCGATGGCGCGGTCGACGCCGGTGGCGGGTTCGGTGTCCCTGACTGGCCGCGCTGCTTCGACGGCCGGGCAGGGGAGACCTGTTCGGCGGGCGCAGCGGGTGCCGCGGGCGCGGCGGCGGCCTCCGGCACGGCCTCGGCCGTGGCGGCGGGTGCGGCCGCCGGCTTCGGGTCGGCCGCGTTCGGCGCCGCCTGGGCGCTCATGGCGAACAGCACGGCCGCCATCCCGGTCCCGGTCAACAGGGTCAGCAACGGGGTGATGCGCTTCATCAGCAGCTCCCTTCACCCCTACGTACGGTGCGCGAGCCCCGGTCGTTCAATCCGACGCCAGATCCACCAATCGCGGGCGGTGACCCTAGCCGGGAGCGCGGGTGCTGTGCCGGACGACCAGCGGGGTGGCCAGCTCGAGGCGCCGGCTGTCGAGTTCCTCGCCGTTGATCAGGGCGAGCAGCATCCGGGTGGCCATGGCGGACATCTCGGTCAGTGGTTGCCGTACGGTGGTCAGCGGCGGGATCGCCCACCGCGCGCCGTCCACGTCGTCGAAGCCCACCACGCTCAGGTCGTCGGGCACCCGCAGGCCGCGCTCGTACAGGGCCTCGTAGGCGCCCCAGGCCGTCTCGTCCGAGCAGGCGAAGATCGCGGTGGGGGGCGCGGGCAGTTCGAGCAGGGCGTGGGTCTCCCGGTATCCGGACGGCGCGGTGAAGTCGCCGGTGCGGACGTACCCGCCGGGGATCGGCTCCCCGGCGGCGTTCATCGCGGCCCGGTAGCCGTCCACCCGGGCCCGGCTGCACGGCACGTCCGACGGACCGCCGATGACCGCGATCCGGCGGTGCCCGAGGCCGAGCAGGTGCTCGGTGGCGGCGAGGCCGCCGGACCAGTTGGTGGCGCCGACGGAGGGAATGTCGGGGGTGGGTTGCCCGGCCGGGTCGATCACCACCACCGGTATGCCGAGTTCCGCGAGCTGGCTGCGCTGGGTGCCGGACAGGTCCGACAGGACCAGCAGCACCCCGTCACAGCGGCGGGCCGAGAGCTGCTCGATCCAGCGCCGGTCGGGGCGGCTGCGGTGCCGCCCGTGGGCGGCCGAGACGACCACTCCGACGCCGGCGCGGTGGGCGTGCTCCTCGACGCCCTCGATGATCTGCATTGCCCACGGGCTGCCCAGATCCCGCAGCACCAGGTCGATCAGGCCGGCCCGGTCGGGTCGGACGGTGGGTCGACCGGTGTAGCCGCGCTCGTCGAGCAGCGCCTGCACCCGTTGGCGGGTGGTGGGTGCGACGTCGGGCCGGCCGTTGACGACCTTGGAGACGGTGGGCACCGACACGCCGGCGGCGCGGGCGATCTGCGCCAGTGTGGCCCGTTGGTTGTCCATCCCCGCTCCCGATGTCGTCCGGTCAGGTCGGCAGCATACCCCGAAAGTTTCGACGGTCGTCGCCGGCCGTGTCCCGTCCGGATCCGTCCACAGGAGCGCATCGTCCACGCGATCCGCTCGTCGGCAGAGGTCGAAAGTGACCGGAAGTTCCGATGGTTGTCGATCGGTCTCAGCGCACCCGCACGGTGGTGGTGACGGTGGCCTGGTCGATGTCGCTGGTCCGCACCGTGAACCGCAGCGTCCACTCACCGGCCACCGGGAACCGGATCTCCGCGCTGCCGTGGTTCGGCTCCGGGGTCTCGACCCGCACCGGGACCGGTTCCACACCCGCCGCCGGCAGCGCCAGGCTGACCTTCCACTCGGCGACCGGCAGTGCCAGCCCCTGTGGCGTGTACACGTAGGCGTGCAGCGAGTTCGGCGCTCCCACCTTCACCGGGTAGATGTCGAACTGGAGGCTGTACAGCTCGCCGCTCAAGGTCTGGGCGACTCCCTCCCGGGCGACCCGGGCCGCCTCGGTGCCGGCGGTCCGACCCGGCGGC
This sequence comes from Micromonospora sp. KC721, assembly GCF_004348355.1. NCBI lineage: Bacteria > Bacillati > Actinomycetota > Actinomycetes > Micromonosporales > Micromonosporaceae > Micromonospora > Micromonospora sp. KC721. The sequence goes on from NZ_SMJY01000112.1 coordinate 2,539, forward strand.
GTCTGCACCAGCAGGGCGGTCAGTGCCAGCACCACGGCGGTGGCGGCCACCTCGACGGCGGCGGCCACCGCAACCCGGCCCCGACGACCCGCCGCCACCCTCCGGCGTACCATTCGGCGCTGCCCGGCGGCGACCGCGAGCACGGCGGCCAGCAGTCCCGCCTTGCCGAGCAGCAACCGCCCGTACGGGGTGCCGACCAGGGCGTCGGGGTGGCCCAGTTCGATCGCGGCCTGCCCGACACCGGTGACGACCAGCCAACCCACCGCGAGGGTCGCCCACCGGGACCACGCCGGCAGGATCCGCGCCAGCACCCGCTCGTGCGTGCCGCGCAGCAGGAACACCAGCATGCCGATCAGACCGCCCACCCAGACGCTCATCGCGGCGAGGTGGATGACGACGGCGACGATGCTGACCGGCGGCAGCGGCGAGGCGACCGGGTGGCCCGCCAGCGGCCAGGTCGCCAGCCCGGCCACCGCGACCAGGGTGAGGGCCACCGCGCGCCACCGCCCGGCCCGGCCGGACAGCACGGCGGGCAGCAGCCCCGCTGCGACCCCGACCAGCGCCACCCGCGCGCCGAGCACCACGCCGACGTCGCTGTCGGCGACCGCCTTCAGATCGCCCGGGGAGAGCGCGCCGACCGCCGCGCCGACCATGTCCGCGGCCTGCCCGACCCAGGTGGCGGCGGTCGCCGCGATGACCAGCAGCAGCCCGGTGTACGCGGTGACGGCCGCCGGGCGGCGGGACCGGCGGCGCGGCCACAGTCCGGCGGCGAGCAGCGTCGGGCCGACGGCCAGCACGAGCCCGAGGTAACCCGCCCACTTGGCGGCGGGCACCAGCGGGCCGGTCGATTGCCGCTCATCCTCGTCGCTCAGCCGAGGCGGGCTCGCCGAAGGGGCGCCGGCGGAATAGGTGAAGCTGCCGGCCACCGGGTGGCTGTCGGCGGAGATCACCCGGTAGCTGACCAGGTACGTGCCGAGCGGGCGGTCCGGCACCCGGACCGCGATGCGCATGGTCGCCCCCCGGACCACCGGCTCGCCGGTGTGCACCTTCTTCCCGTCCGGGCCGAGGACCTGCACCCGGCCCGCGACGGGGGCGATCGGCTCGCTGAAGGTGACCACCACCTCGGCCGGTGGGGCGCTGATCACCGCGTCCCGCGCCGGGGCGGTGGCGACCAGCACGGCGTGGGCGGACGCCGGGGCCGGCGGGGCCAGCGGGACGCAGAGCAGGGCCAGCAACAACCCCAGGACGGCTGATCGGATGCGCACGCAAACTGGTTCGGACGCGGCAGCCGGAAGGTTCAACGCGGCGGCCAATTCGCTGCCGCCCCGCCGGCACGGTCGGCCCGGGTCCCGCGTGCCGGCCGCCCGTGCCGCCTCGGTGCGGTCATGTGACCGTGTCGGGGCTCCGGTCGAGGTGGTGCCGCAGCGCGAGCTGAAGGGCCAGCCGGGCGTCCGGATCGTCGAGGGCCGCGCCGAAGTGGACCCGCAGCTGCCGCATCCGGTACCGGATCGTCTGCGGATGGGTGTGCAGCTCCCCAGCCACCACGATGACCTGCCCCTGCCGGCGTAGCCACTCGTACAGCGTCTCGGCCAGCGCGCGCCGGGCGGCGGGCCGCAGACCGGCCAGCGGGGCCAGCCAGGTGTCGGCGAGGTGGTCGGCGAGGCCGGGCTCCCAGGCCGTCAGCAGGGTGAGCAGATGCCCGTCACCGTCGACGACCGGCTCGGCGGGCAGTCGGCCCTCCTGCCGCAGAGCCAGTGCCCGCCGCGAGATCCGGTAGGACAGCCGGGCCCGGCCCAGCTCCACGGTGGGTCCGAGCGCCGATCGTCGCCCGGCGAGGGCCCGGCGGGCCCGGTCGAGACGTCCGGGGGTGGCCGGATCGGGCAGGACGACCCGGACGGCGTCGTCGACCACCGTGGCGATCGCGCCCCCACCGATGCCTCGCGCCAGGTGCTCGGCGTCGCCCCCGTCGACGCTGAGCACGGCGACGGTGCGCGGCAGGGCCCAGCGGGCGACGTCGGCGGCGGCGCGCAGAGCGGCGTCGCCGGGTGGTTCCGGCTGCACCAGCAGGGTGATCAGCCGTCGCCGGGTGGTGGCCCAGTCCTCTGCGGCGTCGCGCTGCTCGTCGAGAAAGCCCTCCGCCGCCGCCCCGGCCAGAGCGTCGGCGTAGCCGAACAGCGCCCCGGCGATGACGTACAGGTGCGCCGGGGCCGGCCCGCCCTCGGTCCGGTGCTCCACCAGGAAGGCCCAGATGTCACGGGCCCCGAGGGTGAGCACCGTGCGCAGGGCGTCGACCCGGTGCCCCTCCCGGTACTCGGTGCGGCCGAGGGCGTGGAACACCGCCCGGGTGGCGGCCAGGTCGCGATTGGGATCGGTCAGCGCGTCGACGAAGGCGTCCACCGCGGTCTGCACCCCCAGGGCCAACCCCTGGCCCTGGCCGCCGGTCAGCGACCGCCCCTGCGCCCGCATCGCCGTCCGCACGGTGCTCAGGATCCGCTCGTGCAACGCCGGGCGCAGGCCGCGCACGTGCGCCCCGACGGCCGGCGGCAGGGCGGCGAGCCCGGGCTCGATGTCGATCAACGTGTCGGACATCTCGCCACTCCTTGTCATCCCGGTTCCAAACCCGGGGGCGGATCCTGTGCTTCCGTGTCGATCATTTTGGCAGCCCGATGCGTACGGTCGGGGGCGTGGATACCGATGTCATCGTGATCGGCGCCGGGCTGGCCGGCCTGGTCGCCGCCGCCGAGGCCGCCGACGCCGGCCGTCGGGTGCTGCTGCTCGACCAGGAGCCGGAGCAGAGTCTCGGCGGGCAGGCGCACTGGTCCTTCGGCGGTCTCTTCTTCGTCGACTCTCCCGAACAGCGGCGGATGGGCATCCGCGACTCGGTCGAGCTGGCCTGGCAGGACTGGCTCGGCAGCGCCGCCTTCGACCGCCCCGAGGACCACTGGCCGCGCCGATGGGCGGAGGCGTACGTGCACTTCGCCGCCGGTGAGAAGCGGGCCTGGCTGCGCGGGATGGGGCACCGGATCTTCCCCGTGGTCAGCTGGGCCGAGCGCGGCGGGGCGGCGGCGGACGGACACGGCAACTCGGTGCCCCGGTTCCACATCACCTGGGGGACCGGCCCCGGCGTGGTCGAGCCGTTCGCCCGCCGGGTGCGGCAGGCCGAGGCCGAGGGCCGGGTCCGGCTGCTGTTCCGGCACCGGGTCGACGAACTGGTCACCACCGGCGGCGTGGTCACCGGCGTACGGGGGACGGTCCTGGCCCCCGACGACGCGCCACGGGGGCGGAGCACCTCCCGGGTGGCGGTCGGTGACTTCGGGTACGACGCGCAGGCCGTGATCGTCACGTCGGGCGGGATCGGGGGCAACCACGATCTGGTCCGGCGGGCCTGGCCGGCGCGGATGGGCACCCCGCCGGCCCGGATGGTCGCCGGGGTGCCCGCGTACGTCGACGGGCGCATGCTGGCCGTCACCGAGGCGGCCGGCGGGCAGGTGATCAACCCGGATCGGATGTGGCACTACACCGAGGGCCTGCGCAACTGGGATCCGATCTGGCCACAGCACGGAATCCGGATCCTGCCGGGCCCGTCGTCGCTCTGGCTCGACGCCGCCGGGCGCCGGTTGCCGGCGCCGCTCTTTCCCGGCTTCGACACCCTCGACACCCTGCGACACCTGCGGGCCACCGGGTACGACTACAGCTGGTTCCTGCTCACCCAGAAGATCATCGAGAAGGAGTTCGCGTTGTCGGGCTCCGAGCAGAATCCGGACCTGACCGGCCGCAGCGTCCGGCAGGTCCTGCGTCGCGTGCGGGCCGGCGCCCCCGGTCCGGTGGCGGCGTTTCTGCGTCACGGGGCGGACTTCGTCGTCGCCGACACCCTGCCGGAGCTCGTCGACGGGATGAACAAGCTCGCCGCCGAGGCCGGCGGGCCGCAGCTCGACGGGGTCGAGCTGCGGCGGCTGGCCGAGGCCCGGGACCGCGCGATCGCCCACCCCTTCGGCAAGGATGCCCAACTGCACGCCGTTCGGGACGCCCGCCGGTACCGCGGGGACCGGCTGGTCCGGGTCGCCACCCCGCACCGGTTGCTCGACCCGACGGCCGGCCCGCTGATCGCCGTACAGCTGCACGTGCTGACCCGCAAAACCCTGGGCGGGCTGCACACCGACCTGTCCGGCCGGGTGCTGCGACCCGACGGCGAGCCGCTGGGCGGGGTGTACGCCGCCGGTGAGGTCGCCGGGTTCGGTGGCGGCGGCATGCACGGCTACCGCGCCCTGGAGGGCACCTTCCTCGGCGGCTGCCTCTTCTCCGGTCGGGTCGCCGGCCGCGCCGCCGCCACCGCCGTGGGCTGACCGCCGTCGCCGCGCCGCCGCCACCGCCGTGGCGTCCGAGGGTCGCTCCCCTGTGGTGACCATCTGGTTACGCCGGGCTGTGCCACCGTGCCAATGATCGAACCTCTGGATGCGATTTGGTCATGTATAGGCGTTACATCCATCGTCCGTTCGGTTGATTCCCGCTGCCCTTTGGTTTAGTGTTGCGGGCACGGCTGGTGCTGTGAGGCATCCGTTCCCCGTAGGACAGGAAGGGCAGCATGACCACCACGACGATCGCGCTGACGACGAGCACCGAGACGCCCCGTTCGGCGGTGACCGGTGAGGAGTCCCTCGCCAGCGAGCTGATCGCCGCCCTGTCCGCGCTGCCCGAGTCACACCCGGAGCGGCGGGCGCTGCGCGACCGGGTCATCGAGGCGTGGCTGCCGCTGGCCAACCACCTCGCCGCGCGCTACAGCGGCCGTGGCGAGCCCCACGGCGACCTCGCCCAGACCGCCGCCCTCGGTCTGATCAAGGCGGTGGACCGGTTCGACGCCTCCCGCGGTGTCGACTTCGCCGGGTTCGCCATCCCGACCATCCTCGGCGAGATCAAGCGGCACTTCCGTGACCGCACCTGGAACATCCGGGTGCCGCGCCGGCTGCAGGAGCTGCGGCTGCGCATCACCGAGGCCAACGGCACCCTCACCCAGACGTTGAACCGGGCACCCACGGTCGCCGACATCGCCGCCCATCTGGACATCACCGAGGAAGAGGTCCTGGAGGGCCTGGAGGGCGCGAGGGCGTACAACGCGGTCTCGCTGTCCACCCCCATCGGCGACGGTGACAGCGCCACCGAACTCGGCGACACCCTCGGCGCGGAGGACAACGAGTTCGAGCTGGCCGAGCTGCGGGTCGCCCTCGGGCCGGCCCTGGCCACCCTGGACGAACGCGAGCAGAAGATCCTCACCCTGCGCTTCTACGGCAACCTGACCCAGAGTGAGATCGCCAAGCAGGTCGGCGTCTCCCAGATGCACGTCTCCCGGCTGTTGGCCCGGGCGCTGACCAAGCTGCGCGGTCAGCTTTCCGAACCGCGCTGACTCGTACGCCAGGTCGCCATCCCGGCCCGGCATCCGCGGCGCACCGCGAAGCCCGCACCGTCGTCGAGCACTCGGCGACCGCGCGGGCTTTCGCGTACCCGACAACGCCGTGACGGCACCGTTCGCCGTCGACGGTGGCGGCTGGAAACTCGACCCGCCGAGACTGCCACTACCTGACACTCCCGCAGCGCTGTGCTGTCTGGCCGCCGCCTCATGTGTCTAGCCCGGAGCAACGGTCCGGACATTCGGTTCGCGCCCGTCGGCGCCACACCGGTCGCCCGTTTCATGACCTCGATCATGAAACGGGCGACCGCGACGCCTTCGGGTGTCACGATCGTGGCTTTGCGGCTCGGTCAGCCGGATGACATTGCCGTCAGGGTGCACGTGCGGACCCAGGGGCCAGGAGCGACTGGTTGCCGGGCGCAGGACCACGTTGAGTTGATCGGCGAGGTACCTGGGGTCAGGCTGTAGGTCGAGCCTTGCCAGGTGCCCTCAGGGTAGGTGACGTACCCGTAGTACTCGCTCCAGCTCACATAGCACCTCACGTCCAGCTTGATGCTTGTCGCGCTCGCGGGGATCACCTTGGTCCATACCCGGTTCGGGTTGGTGTGGTCGAACGGGGAGACGGAGTCCACCGGAAGCCATCCGGGGCCGGGTGCGCCGGGCCACCCGCCGCTGTCGACGCCCACGTGCGGTCCGACCGGAGGCACCGCGCCCCCGTAGCAGCTCGTGGTCCCGGTGATGATCCGGGTACCGCTCGCCGCGGCCGGCGAGGGCGCGGCGGTAGCCGCCGCCACCGTGGTCATTGCCAGCAGGCCGAGGGTGGCCGTGATTCGCCGCAATCTTCCAGTAGCCATCAAACGCGACCGTCCTTTCTCGGGGCACGCCGGCCGGGTGCTTGAGGGCATCCTCGGTGGTCGATATCGTGGACGGCGTTTGGTACGGACAGGTGCGGACAACCGGGGCCGACGTGGCAGGTAACGACGGTACTGCGGTTCCGTGCGCCGGACAGCGCCGGACAGCGCCGGGGATCGCCGGTGGCTGCTGACGACGGCCGCCTGTTGCTGCGGCAACTGTGTGACGACCTACGACTGCTCCGCTTGCAGGCGGGCGGCCCGAGCCTGCGCGGCCTGGCGGTGCGGGTACGGCTGGGCAAGAGCCAGGTGGGGGCGATCTTCAGCGGCCGGATCGGACGGCTGCCGGACTGGGAGGTCGTCCGGGGCGTCGTCGACGGCTGCCGCCAGTACGCCCAGGATCATGGCCGGCTGGACCGGCTGTCGGTGGCCACCGGAATCGAGGAGTTCTGGCGCCCGCGGTACGCCCTGGTGGATTACGCGTTGCAGCACGCCGCGCGGCAGCGGCCACCCGCGCCGTCGCGACAGGCGCCGCTGGCGGCCGTACCCCGGCAGTTGCCGGCCGCCACACGGCACTTCGCCGGGCGGGCCGGTTCACTCGCCGCGCTGAACACGCTGCTGGAAGACGCCACCACCGCGAACACCGCGGTGATCTCCGCGATCGAGGGAACCGCCGGCGCCGGCAAGACGGCCCTCGCCGTGTACTGGGCGCACCAGGTCGCCGACCACTTTCCCGACGGGCAGCTCTACGTCAACCTGCGCGGCTTCGGTCCGTCCGAGCCCGCGATGGAGCCGGGGGAGGCGATCCGCCGCTTCCTCGACGCCCTCGGCGTGCCGGTCCGGCGGATCCCGGCGGAGCCGGACGCGCTGGCCGCCCTGTACCGAACCGAACTCGCCGGTCGACGGCTGCTGATCCTGCTGGACAATGCCCGCGACGGCGCGCAGGTCCGGCCGTTGCTGCCCGGCGCCGCGGGCTGCCTGGTCCTGGTCACCAGCCGCGATCCGCTCACCGGCCTGGTCGCCGCCGAGGGCGCCCAGCCCGTCACTGTCGATCTGCTCAACCACGACGAGGCGAGGCAGTTGCTGGTACGCCGCCTCGGCAGCGCGCGGATCGCCGCCGAGCCCCACGCGGTCGACGAGATCATCACGCGGTGCGCCCGGCTGCCGCTGCCGCTGGCGATCGTCGCCGCCCACGCCGCGACCCGCCGGGTGCCGCTGCGCGAGCTGGCCGACCAGCTCCGCGACGGCAGGCACGCGTTCGGGCTTCTCAACACCGGCGATCCCAGCACCGACCTGCACGCGGTGTTCGCCTGGTCGTACCGGGCGCTGACCCCCGCCGCGGCGCGAGTGTTCCGGCTCCTGGGCCGGCATCCCGGTCCGGACGCCACCGCGCCCGCCGTCGCCAGTCTCGCCGCGCTGCCGTTGCCCGAGGTGCCGCCGCTGCTGGCCGAACTGATCCGCGCCAATCTGCTGACCGAACCGGCCGCCGGCCGGTACGCCTTGCACGATCTGCTGCGCGCCTACGCCATCGACCTGAGCGACACCCTGGAGACCCTGCCGGACCGCGAGGCCGCGACCGGCCGCATCCTCGACCACTACCTGCACACCGCTGACGCCGCCGACCGGCTACTGCACCCCCATCGAGACGCCGTCACCCTCGAACCGCCCCGGCTGGGCGCCGCGCTGGAGTCTCTGGGCGTACCGGCCGCAGCCCTCGCCTGGCTCGCCGCCGAACTTCCGGTGCTGCTCGCGGCGGTGGACCATGCCGCGGGCAGCGGGTACGACCGGCATGCCTGGCAGCTCGCGTGGATCCTGACCGGCTACCTCGAACACAGCCGGCGCTGGCCCGACCAGCTCGCCGTCGGTGCGGCGGCGAGGCTCGCCGCCGAACGGCTCGCCGACCCGCGCGCGTCGGCCCTCGCCCACCGGATCCTGGCCCGCCCCTACATCGAGGCCGGCCGCCACGCCGACGCCCGCGCACACCTCGAACGCGCCCTCGACCTCGACACCGGTGGCGGTGACCTCGCCGGGCAGGCCCATGACCACCACCACCTCGCCTACCTCGGGGAACGGCAGGGCCGCTACGCCGTCGCCCTCGACCACACCCGGCAGGCCCTCGCGCTGTACCGCAGGGCGAACCACCGGTACGGGCAAGCCTCCGCCCTCAACGCGATTGGTTGGTTCCAGGTCCATCTCGGCGACCACGCCCAAGCCGTGGCCGCCTGCCAGGAGGCCCTCACGCTGCTTCGCAAGCTGGACGACCGTCGTGGCGAGGCCGCCACGTTGGACAGTCTCGGCTACGCGTACCACCATCTTGGCGACTACACGCGCGCCGTCACCAACTTCTGCCAGGCCGTCGTGCGGCTACGCGCCCTCGGCGAGCGCTACCCGGAGGCGGCCACGCTCACCCACCTCGGCGACAGCTACCACCTCACCGGCCGGCTGGGCGCCGCGCGGACCGCGTGGCGGCGGGCGCTGGCAATCCTCACCGACCTCGACCACCCTGACGCGGAAGGCGTCCGGGCGAGGCTCGCCGGCGTGGATCGCCCGCGTCGCAGCGCGTCGTCTGCGCCGTAGCGCCGGCGGGTCGAGAACGCGCGATGCGATGACGGCGCAGCCAGGCCGCCGCCAGCACGAGGCGTTGTTTAACGCGCTGAAAGGATCCCCGGTGCCGACGCCGGGTCGACCAGATCACCGTCGTCGACGGCACAGCTACGGGCCAAAGGCATCAACCCGGTCATCGCCCGACGCGGCGTCGGGCACGGCTGCGGCCTGGGGGCACGACGCTGGGTCGTCGAGCAGACCATCGCCCTGCCGCACTGGTTCCGCCGCCTGCGCACCCGTTGGGAGATCCGCGACGACATCCACGAAGCCTTCCTCACCCTCGCCTGCGCCCTCATCTGCTGGCGACGACTCCAACGTGCAAAGAGTTAGGAGTGGTAAGCCGCCAACAATCACGGGCCCGATGGGCAGCGGCTGCCCTTCGGGGTGGGCCCGGCCGGGTGGTGTCGCGGGTGACCCGCGACACCACCCGGCGTGGATCAGACCAGTGACGCCCTCAGTTCTGCTCGCCGGCTCCGGCGGGAGCGGGCAGCACCGACTCGGCGTCGGTGCCGGCCAGCACCTTCGCCTGCTGCGGCCAGGTGGCCAGGCTCGGGGCGGTGCGGAGCCCAGCGGCGCGGATGGTCTCCCGCAGCGCCGTCTCGTCCAGTTCGGCGAGCTGGCGGTAGGTGCGGATCCCGGCGGCCTGCAACGCGGCGGCCATCTTCGGGCCGACCCCCTGGATCCGGCGGAAGTCGTCCGTCGGTGCCGCCTTGTCGCCCGGGGCCGGCGCCGCATGGTCGGCGGGTACGGGCTCGCCGGCCGGTGCGATCTGGTCGACCGGTGCCGCCTCGTCGGCTGGTGCAGGCTGGTTGGTCAGTGCGGCCTCGTCTGCCGGTGTGGGCTCGTCGGTCGCCGGCGGCACGAGGCCTGCCGGGGCGGAGACGGTCGCCGGGGCGGAGACGGTCGCCGGGGCGGAGACGGTCGCCGGTTCCGCGACGGATCCGGCGTCGTCCGAGGTCGCCCGGTCGAGCGCGTCGACCTCGACGGTGGGCTCGCTGTCCTCGATCGGGGTACGCGGTGCCGGAACGCCCGGCGAGGAGGTCGCCGGCTCTTCGGCCTCGGCGCTGACCGGGCTGGTGGTCTCGGCGTCGACGGGCGCCGCGTGATCGAGACGCCGGGTCGCCTCGGCAGGCACCGGCGTCTCCGAGACCGGCTCCTCCGAGACGGGCGTCTCCGGGATCGGGGCTTTCGCGACCGGGGCGGCGTCGTGGCTCGGCCCCTCGTCGGTGGCGTCCGCCCGGATTGCCTCTTCGGCAGGCGCCGTGACCTGCGGAACCTGCTCGTCGACCGGGGACGGGGCGGCGCTGCGGTCGGTGGGCTCATCGATGACGGCGGGCGCGGGAGCGTAGTCCACGGTGGCTTCCGGGCGGGGGGTGGCGATGGTCGCGGTGGCGTGCGTCTTCTCGGCCTCGGTGAGGCCGACGACCGGGTCACCCTCCACGATGGGCCGGGTCCGGGCGGTGCCGCCCGCCAGTTGCCGGTCGCGTGCCAGCCAGCCGGCGGCCCCGCCCAGCAGTAGGGCCAGGATCACGATCAGCCATTGCCCGAAAGTCGACGGCACGGCGAACCTCCCTCTTGCGTACGTCGTGAAAGTCGCGAAGCAAACTCGGCGCAGCTTCGCACACGCGTATTTCGCACGACAGGGAGGATCGGTGATCGCCGCCGAGGTGAGACGGCCGGTGTCGGGGTGTGTCGGCGGGATGACCGACCGTATGCCGAAACTCGTGTCGCCGCCGGCCCGCCGGGCCGCGACGAGGTGCCGTCGGCGCGACCCGGCGGGAGATTCCGTCGACCTACCTCGGGCGGTTCAGTCGGTCTCGCCCCGGTAGGTGTAGAACTCGTCGACGAAGCGGCGGGCCAGGCGGGGCACCCGGCTGGTGACTCCGAAGTAGCCGCGCGCCCCGAGCAGCGCGAGCCGCCCGACGACCGGCTTGTACATCGGGTCGTCGCCGCTGGTGCCGCTGCGGCTCAACGAGTCGGCGACCCGGGCGAAGCCGTACGGCACCATCTCCGCCTCGTAGTCGGCGACCGCCTGCACCAGCGTCTTGTCGCCGGCGGCGGCCCGGCGCAGCTGCCGGCACAGCAGGGCGGCGTCGCGTAGCGCGGTGTTGGCGCCGACCCCCCGGCCGGGGGTCATGGTGTGGATGGCGTCACCGAGTAGCGTCACCGTACTGCTCTTCCACGCCGGGATCGGCTCGCTGGTGGCCACCCGGATCGGCAGGGCGCTGCCCGGGTCGCTGCGGGCGAGCAGTTCCCGCAGGTTCGGGTGCCAGTGACGGGTGAGGTCCCGGGCGAGCTGGACGAGGTCCTCGCCCCGGCGCTGCATCACGTCCGGCGGGAACCGGCGGGCGGTGCTCCAGATGACGAAGTTGATGTTGTCGCGGGTGTTGTCGTGCGCCCGACCGGGCCAGCCGTGCAGCAGTGCCGCGTCGTCGTCATTGACGTCGGGCTTGATCCGGCCGTCGCGGTCCCACTTGAACTCCATGACGTGCAGCACGCCCATCAGACCGCCGGTCCCGAAGATCAGCGAGATGCCCTTCTCCACCCGCTCCGGCAGGAGCTGGCGGGTGTGTGCGGTCAGCGGGATCCGAGTGGCGATGTTGACGGTGCCGGCGTCCCGGACGACCGCGTGTGGCAGGTACTGCCGGCGGACCGCCGACTGCGTACCGTCGGCGGCGACCAGCAGATCGCCGGTGGCGCTGCTGCCGTCGGCGAAGTACGCCGTGACCGTGCCGTCGTCGCGCTGCTCGTACCGGGTGAAGGTCTTGTCGAAGTGGACCACGTCGCCCAGGCCGGTGAGCAGTACCTGACGCAGCGTCATCCGGGCCACCGATCGTTCGGTCTCGGCCGGGTCGGTCTCCGAACGCAGCGGGAACGAGGCGGTCCGCCGCAGCCGTTGGGTGATGACGTTGAAGTAGCGGGGGGAGCGGGCGCAGGTGGCCAGGTAGACGTCGAACAGGTTCGGTGGCAGGCATTCGCGCAGCGCCTTGCTGCCGGTCGGTCCGATGCCGATGCGATAGCCGAGCAGGCCCTCGCCGCGGGTGCGGTACCGCTCGTAGACGGCGACGCTGATGCCGGCGCGGCGCAGGCCGTGCGCGAGGCAGAGCCCGCCGGTGCCGGCACCGATGATCAGGACGTGCGGCGATCCGGAAGTCATCCCGGGTACCCGGTCAACCGGCCGGTCGGGGCGCCGGCACCTCGGCGGCATCCCAGCGGTAGAAGCAGCCGGCGATCGCGTCCCGCGGTGACCGCCAGGTCGGCAGGTACGGCGAGGTGTGCGCGGAGAGCCGTTCGTTGACCTGGCGGTACAGCGGATGGTTACGGGCGTTGGCCAGCGCGTCCGGGTCCACGTCCTCGGTCTCCATGACGTGGACGCACAGGTCGTGCAGGCAGTACAGGGATCGGTGCCGGACGCCGGTCAGGGTGGGCAACTCGGTGGCGTCGGACTCGGCGAAGATCTGCGCCACCCGACCCTCGGAGCCGGGAATGATCCTGCTGACGATCAGTAGACGACTCATGGAACCCCTTCCGTCGGTGGCGTCCGCCCGGAGGCGACGGACCGCCGTGGGGTCCACCCTGCCGCCCGTTCTGTCACCTCCGCGTCACGCCGTACCCGGTGGGTGTGACGTGCCGGTGGCCGCCACCGCCGGTGTGGTCAGGGTCGGGTGGCGCGGCGGTCGGTAGGGGAGGAGGCCAGCCGGGCGGGCACGCGGCGGGTGGTGGCGGAACCGTCGCGGGTGGCCTGGTGGATCGGGGCGAGGGTGTCCTGCAACAGTGCGGTCATCGCCGTGGACGGTTCGAGCCGCAGTTCACGCAGGAGCAGGTCGCGGTAGACGTAGAAGGCGTGCACCGCCTCGAAGGCGTTGCCCTCGGCCAGGTGGATGCGTACCACCAGCCGGTGCGGCGTCTCCCGCAGTGGTTCGGCGGACATCGCCTCCAGGGCCGCCTCCAACGCCTCGCCGTGCCGCCCCGCGGCCAGGTGCTGGTCGGCGAGGTTCTCCAGCATGTGCAGGCGCAGTTGACGCAGCCGTTCCCGATCGGCGAGCACCCAGTCGTCGTACCACCCGGGGAGCAGGTCGTGCCGGCCGGCGGCGAGCGCCCCGGCGGCACCCGGGTCGTCGCCGTCGCGGACCCGGGCGGCGGCGCCGACCAGGGCGTCCACGTCGACCCCGACCCGGGGGTCCAGCCGGACCGTGTCACCGCTGGTGATCAGCGGGCAGCACGGGTCCTGGCGCAGCCGCCACAACGCCGTACGCAGGGACGACAGCGCCCGCTCCTCCGGCGCGTCCGGCCAGAGCAGACCGGCCAGGTGACTGCGGGTGGCGCCGGGACGCAGGCCGATCAGCGCGATGACCCGTTGCAGGCCCCGCGGAACGACGATCGAGGTGTCGCCGTGCAGCAGCCGGAAGCCGCCGAGCAGATGCAGCGCGATCGGTGCGCCGGGTCGTGACCCGGTCGTCGACATGGACGGAGCAGCGGCCACGGCGGCACCTCCTACGGAACCCTGGTCCCGATTCTGTGTCCCGGCGCGGCTGCCCGTGACCGCACTGTCTCCAGTCGCTGCACCGCGGTCCGGCGTCGCGCCGCGGCCATCGGGCTGACCGCTCCGGAGATTATCAATCGCGGTAACTCTCAGTCAATGACAGCGTGGCTTGCCCGTTGCGCGACGGTTCTCCGCGAAAGCGGCTCTGAACTGGTCAGATTGGCTATACGCAATGGATCTTTACACAGCTCATGCACAGCTTGCGTCAACACATCGTCACGATGATTCCCCCCTGGTGGGTGCCCGTTGACGCCCCGGTGACGCGGTCCGCCGCATCGTGTCGGCAGTCGTCCGGCCCGGCCGGCGCGGACCGTCCCGCGTCGGAGGCCGTGGGGGGAGGCCCAGCCATGGACCGTTCGCTGATCGTCGCGAAGGTGGTGCCCACCGCCGAAGCGCAGGTCGCCGAGATCTTCGCCGAGTCCGACGCGACGGAACTGCCCCGTCTGGTCGGGGTCCGGCACCGTTCGCTCTACCGGCTGCACGATCTCTACGTGCACCTGCTGGAGACGGAGTCGGCGACGCAGGGTGCGGTTCAGGCCGCCCGCGGGCATCCCGAGTTCGTCCGGGTCAGCGAGCGGCTACGCCCCTACATCTCGCCGTACCTGCCGACCTGGCGGGAACCGCGGGACGCCATGGCCCACTGCTTCTACCGGTACGACGCCGGTCAACCACACCGGTTCGTCACCGGCGGGGAGCGGGCGTGACCGCCACCACCGGACGGGAGGGGCAGCTCTGGTCCCGCTGCGCCGGTTGCGCCAGCCTGCTGTACCGCAAACGGCTGCGGCGCAACCTCGATGTGTGCCCGGAGTGCGGGGAACACTCCCGCCTGGACGCGCCGGAGCGGGTGGCCCAACTGGTCGATCCGGGGTCGTTCACCCCGCTGCCGGAACGCCCGGCCGAGGTGGACCCGATTGGCTTCGTCGACGTACTGCCGTACCCGCACCGGCTCAGCGCCGCGCGCGCCGGCACCGGCCTCGCCGAGGCCGTGGTGTGCGGCACCGCCACCATCGGCCGGCAGCCCTGCGCGTTGGCCGTGATGGACTTCCGGTTCCTCGGCGGCAGCCTCGGCTGCGCCGTCGGCGAACTGATCACGCGCACCGCCGAGCGGGCGCTGGCGGACCGGATCCCGCTGCTCCTGGTCACCGCCTCCGGTGGGGCGCGGATGCAGGAGGGAGCCCTGTCGCTGATGCAGATGGCCACGGTCAGCCAGGCGATCGCCGAGCTGCGGGACGCGGGGGTGCTCACCGTCAGTGTGCTCACCGATCCCACCTACGGGGGCGTGGCGGCGTCGTTCGCCACCAACACCGACGTGGTGCTCGCCGAGAGCGGCGCCCGGATGGGGTTCGCCGGACCGCGGGTGATCCGCCAGGTTACCGGCCGGGATCTGCCCGAGGGCTTCCAGACCGCCGAGTTCCTGCTCCACCACGGTCAGGTCGACATGGTGGTGCCCCGGCACGCGCTGCGCGGCCGGCTGGTGGCGCTGCTGGCCGCCGCCCGGTCCGGGCGGCGGCCGGCGCTGACCGCCGCCGTGCCGCGGCAGGAGAGCCCGTCCGCCCGGCCGGTGTCGGACGCAACCGCCGCGGGTAGCCGGCCGGTGCCGGACGGCGGCGACGCCTGGGAGACCGTCCGGCTGGCCCGGCATCCCGGGCGGCCGACCACCCTGGACTATCTGGACACCACCTTCGACGGCTTCCTGGAACTGCACGGCGACCGGCTCGGCGGGGACTGCCCGGCGGTGGTCGGCGGCCTGGCCCGGCTCGACGGACGGCACGTGATGGTGGTCGGCCACCAGAAGGGACACACCACCGGTGAACTGGTGGCCCGGAACTTCGGCATGGCCAGCCCGGCCGGGCACCGCAAGGCGTTGCGGCTGTTCCGGCTCGCCGCCCGGCTCGGTCTGCCGGTGGTCACCCTGGTCGACACCCCCGGCGCCGACCCCGGCGTCGACGCCGAGATGCAGGGTCAGGCGGCCGCCATCGCGGAGAACATCCTGTGTCTCAGCGTGCTGCCCACCCCCGTCGTCGCGGTGATCACCGGCGAGGGCGGCAGCGGCGGTGCGCTCGCCCTCGCCGTCGCCGACCGGGTGCTGATGCTTCAGCACGCCGTCTACTCGGTGATCAGCCCCGAGGGCTGCGCCGCGATTCTCTGGCCGGACCGTGGTGCCGCCCCGCAGGCGGCCCGCGCGTTGCGGCTGACCGCCCCGGACCTGTGCCGGCTCGGCGTCGCCGACGACCTCGTACCCGAGCCGGCACCGGCCGCCCACCACGACCCGGAAGGGGCCGCCCGGATGCTGCGTGACGCGGTACTGGCCAACCTGCTTCCCCTGCTCGACGTACCCCCGGCGACCCTGGTCCGCCGACGGCGGCAACGCTTCCGGCGCTTCGGCGCCGCCCGCACCGGCCTGCGGGCGGGTGCCAGGTGAGCACCGGCGTCGTCCCCGCAGACGGCGTGTCCACCGAAACCGGCGGCGTGCCGGTGACGCACGAGGTGGACACCGTCCTGGCCGGACTGCGCCGGCACGCCCGGCAACTCGTCGCCGAGGTCGCCGGCCCGGTCCGGCGGGTGCGGCTGCGTAGCGGGGACACCGTGCTGGAGATCGAGTGGCACGGGATCGCCGCGGCGGTGGAACCGGCCCGTGCCCCGGAGCCGGCCGTGCCGACACCACGCCCGGCCGCCGCCACCGCTCGGGTGGCGGTGCGCTCGCCGATCGTCGGCACGTTCTACCGCGCCCCGGAGCCCGGCGCCGCGCCCTTCGTCCGGGTCGGTGACCTGGTCCGGCCCGGACAGGTGGTCGGGATCGTGGAGGCGATGAAGCTGATGAACGAGGTGACCGCCGAGCGGGCCGGCCGGGTGGTCGAGGTCCTCGTCGACGACGGCCGGCCGGTGGAGTACGACCAGCCGCTGGTCGCACTCGACCCGGTCTGAGGTGGTGCCACCATGTTCTCCACAGTGTTGGTCGCCAACCGGGGCGAGATCGCGGTGCGGGTGCTGCGCGCCTGCCGTGAACTGGG
Source organism: Micromonospora sp. KC721 (assembly GCF_004348355.1). Lineage (NCBI taxonomy): Bacteria > Bacillati > Actinomycetota > Actinomycetes > Micromonosporales > Micromonosporaceae > Micromonospora > Micromonospora sp. KC721. Next base: position 18,949 of record NZ_SMJY01000112.1, read on the forward strand.
CATCCGGACGGCGGTGGTCCACTCCACGGCGGACACCGACTCGGCGGCCGTGCGTCTCGCCGACCGGGCCGTCCTGATCGGACCAGCGTCGGCTCGGCGCAGCTACCTCAACGCCGCCGCGATCGTCGAGGCGGCGCGGCAGGTCGGCGCGGACGCGGTGCACCCCGGCTACGGTTTCCTCTCCGAGGACGCCGACTTCGCCGAGATCTGCGCCGACAACGGTCTGACCTTCATCGGGCCGCCTCCGCAGGTGATGGCCGCGCTCGCCGACAAGTCCTCGGCGCGGGCGCTGATGAGCCGGGCCGGGCTGCCACTGCCGCGGGGCAGCGTCAGCCCGGTGCCCACCGCGGCCCGGGCCGCCGAGATCGCCGACGAGGTCGGATACCCGGTGATCGTCAAGGCCGCCGCCGGCGGTGGCGGGCGGGGGATGACAGTGGTCGGCTCCCCGGCCGAGTTGTCCCGGGCCTACGCGCGTACCCGGGCCGCCGCGCAGGCCGCCTTCGGTGACGACCGGGTGTACGTGGAGCGGTACCTGACCGACGCCCGGCACGTCGAGGTGCAGGTCCTCTGCGACGCCCACGGCAACGGTGTGCACCTGGGCACCCGGGACTGCTCGGTGCAGCGCCGGCACCAGAAGCTGGTCGAGGAGGCGCCGGCCCCGGCACTGTCCGCCGAGACCCTCGACGCGATCGCGCGTACCGCGTTGCACGGCGCGCTGGAGGTGGGCTTCACCGGCGCCGGCACCGTCGAGTTCCTGGTCGACGCCGAGCAGGGATTCCACTTCCTGGAGATCAACTGCCGGATCCAGGTGGAGCACCCGGTCACCGAGATGATCACCGGAATCGACCTGGTGCACGAGCAACTGCACATCGCCGCCGGGAAGCCGCTACGGATCCGCCAGGACGAGGTCCGCCCGCAGGGGGTGGCCGTGGAGTGCCGGGTCAACGTGGAGGACCCGGACCGGGACTTCGCGCCCACCCCGGGCCGGCTGGACCGGTTCGTCCCGCCGGGCGGCCCGTTCACCCGCGTCGACACCCACGGGCACCCCGGCTACCTGGTCGGGCCGTACTACGACTCGCTGCTGGCGAAGGTCGTCGTCTGGGCGCCGGACCGGGAGCTGGCGCTGCGCCGGCTCGACCGGGCCCTGGCCGAGTTCGAGATCGCCGGGCCGGGGGTGCGTACCACCATCCCCTTCGTCCGGCGGGTTCTGGACGACGCCGACTTCCGCGCGGCCCGCCACACCACCGCCCTGGTCGACCGGCTCCTCGC
>NZ_SMJY01000113.1:0-20012 GCF_004348355.1 Micromonospora sp. KC721
GGTCCAGGCCGGACCGGACCGGGCCGCGGGCGGTGCGGCGCGGGCGGTGCGGTGGGGCACCGGCGGTGCGGCCGGTCCGGGTGCGCAAGGATGGGCAGCACATCGCCCCTTACCGCAGGAGCCTCGATGGCCGTGCACCTGACCGTACCGACCGCCCCGGCGGACGTCGCGCCGATCCAGCGGCGCACCCTCCGCCTGCTGTTCGGCACCCAGATCATCGGCGGTGTCGGCGTCACCATCGGAATCGCCGTCGGGGCGCTGCTCGCCGCCCGGATCGCCGGGACGGCGGTGGCCGGGCTCGCACAGAGCGCCGCGGTGGTCGGCGCGGCGCTGCTCGCCGTACCGGTCACCCGCGTGATCACCGGGTACGGCCGCCGGCCGGGGCTGGTGCTGGCGTACCTGGTCGGCGCGGTCGGCGGGGTGCTGGTGGTGCTCGCCGCGGCGACCGGCTGGGTGCCGCTGCTCTTCCTCGGCATGTTGCTCTTCGGCGGTGGCACCGCGGCCAACCTCCAGGCCCGCTACGCGGCGGTGGACCTCGCCGAGCCGGCCCGGCGCGGCCGACAGTTGTCGCTGATCGTCTGGGCCACCACCATCGGCGCGGTGGCCGCGCCGAACTTCGCCGCCCTCGCCGACCGGGTCACGCACCGCTGGGGGGTACCGCCGCTGGCCGGGCCGTTCGCGTTCAGCGCGGTGGCGTTCGTGCTGGCCGCGGTCGTACTGCTGCTCCTGCTGCGGCCCGATCCGCTGCTCACCGCGCGCCGGCTCGCGGCGGCCGGGGGCGACGCCGTGCCGCCCGCCGGCACGCCGGCGGCGGTCGTGCCCCGGGCCGGGATGCGGGCGGCCTGGCGGGTGGTGGTCGCCCGGCCGGCCGCCCGGCTCGGCATCGCCGCCGTCGCGGTCGGCCACCTGGTGATGGTCGCGGTGATGGCGATGACCCCGGTACGACTCGGCGAGTCGCACTCCGACGTGGACGTGCTGCGGGTGGTGGGCGTGGTGCTGAGCCTGCACATCGCCGGCATGTACGCGCTCGCCCCGGTGGTGGGCTGGCTCACCGACCGGGTGGGCCGGCGCGCGGTGATCCTCGGCGGGATCGCCACCCTGCTGGCGGCCTGCGCGGTCGCCGGCACCGCCGGGCACCACACGCCGCTGCTCTCGGTCGGCCTGGTGCTGCTCGGGCTGGGCTGGTCGGGCACCATGGTCGCCGGCTCGACCCTGCTGTCCGAGGCGGTGCCGACCGACGTCCGGCCGGGCGTACAGGGACTGTCCGACCTGACCATGGGGCTGGCCGGGGCGGGCGCGGCGGCGGCCAGCGGGTTTGTCATGCGGGTGGCGGGTTATCCGACGCTGACCCTGCTGGCGGCGATCGCGGTGGTGCCCCTGCTGGCGTTAGCGTTGCGTCCGGTGCCGTCCGGGGCGCCCGACGAGGAGGACTGATCACCGTGCGGCTGACCGACTTCTGGGCCCGGCTGGAACAGGCCTTCGGGGCGGGGTACGCGGCCAGCATCGCCAGCGACCAGGTGCTCTCCGAACTGGGCGGGCGAACCATCACGCAGGCGCTCGCCGAGGGCGAGCAGACGCACGTGGTGTGGCGGGCGGTCGTCGCCGCCTACCCCGACCGGGTACCCGGTCGGCTACGCTGAGCAGCCTTTTCGTCACTTCCGCGTGTCACTTGCCGAGTCGTACATGTGTTCGGCTATTGTCCACAGCGGGGTGCTTGTCCACAGCTCACGGCCGGTCGGCTGGTTTTCTGTCGGACCCAGCGCCTAGCGTGTCCCGCGTGACGCGAAGCTCAGGAAAGACGCCGGCGAAGGCAGGGGTGGCAACGATGGCGGCAGGGCCTGACCGGGAGAAGGCACTCGACCTTGCTCTTGCTCAGATCGACAAGCAGTTCGGCAAGGGCTCGGTGATGCGGCTGGGGGAGCGGCCGGTCATCCAGACCTCGGTGATCCCGACCGGTTCCATCGCACTCGACGTGGCGCTCGGCGTGGGCGGTCTGCCCCGCGGCCGGGTCGTCGAGATCTACGGCCCGGAGTCCAGCGGTAAGACCACGGTCGCCCTGCACGCGGTGGCCAACGCCCAGCGGGCGGGCGGCATCGCGGCGTTCGTCGACGCCGAGCACGCGCTCGACCCGGAGTACGCGAAGGCCCTCGGCGTCGACACCGACGCCCTGCTGGTCTCCCAGCCCGACACCGGTGAGCAGGCGCTGGAGATCGCCGACATGCTGGTCCGCTCCGGCGCGATCGACATCATCGTGATCGACTCGGTCGCCGCCCTGGTGCCGCGCGCCGAGATCGAGGGCGAGATGGGCGACAGCCACGTGGGTCTGCAGGCCCGGCTGATGAGCCAGGCGCTGCGGAAGATCACCGGTGTGCTCAACAACACCGGCACCACGGCGATCTTCATCAATCAGCTCCGCGAGAAGATCGGGGTCATGTTCGGGTCACCCGAGACCACGACCGGTGGCCGGGCGCTGAAGTTCTACGCCTCGGTTCGTCTCGACGTGCGGCGCATCGAGAGCCTGAAGGACGGCACCGACGTGGTCGGCAACCGCACCCGGGTCAAGGTCGTGAAGAACAAGGTCGCCGCGCCGTTCAAGCAGGCCGAGTTCGACATCATGTACGGCAAGGGCATCTCCCGCGAGGGTTCGCTGATCGACGTCGGCGTCGAGCAGGCGATCATCCGCAAGTCCGGCGCCTGGTACACCTACGACGGTGACCAGCTCGGCCAGGGCAAGGAGAAGGCCCGCGAGTTCCTCCGGGAGAACCCGGACGTGGCTGCCGAGATCGAGAAGAAGATCCTGGAGAAGCTCGGCGTCGGGGCCGGCGCGGGCGACGCCGCCGGCGGCCCGGAGTTGCCGCCGGTCGACTTCTGATCGGTCACGGCTGAATGGCAGGACGACGTGCCCGTACGGGGCGCGGCTGGGACGCCAGCCCGCCCCGCACGGGTGACGCCACCACACCTCACTCACGCCGCGCCGGGGACGACGCCGAGGGGCTTCGCCCGCGCCGAGGCCGCCGGTCCTCCGTCGACGGGGCCGAGCCGGAGGTACCGGCCGGCCCACCGCGCGACGACGCCGAGGTGGCCCGGGAGATCTGCCTGCGCCAGCTCGCCGTACGCCCCCGTACCCGGGCCGAGCTGGCCGGGGCGCTGGCGAAGCGGGGCATCTCCGACGAGGTCTCGGCCCAGGTGCTCGACCGGTACGACGAGGTCGGCATCATCGACGACGCTGCCTTCGCCCGCGCCTGGGTGTCCAGCCGGCACGCCGGCCGGGGCCTGGCTCGCCGGGCGCTCGCCAACGAACTGCGCCAGCGTGGCGTGGACGGCGACGTGGCGCAGGAGGCCCTCGGCGAGCTGGACGAGCAGACCGAGGCCGAGACCGCCCGCGCCCTGGTGGAGCGGAAACTGCGTACGGCCAGGGGCGAACCCGACGCGGTCTTCCGTCGACTCGTCGGCATGCTGGCCCGCAAGGGCTATCCGCCGGGGCTGGCGATCCGGGCGGTGAAGGACGTGCTCGCCGCGCAGAGCGCCGAGGCGGCCGAGTTCGCCGAACAGATCGACGCGGACGCCCTTACGGAGGTCGAGGGCGACCTGGACCGGGAGGCTCGTCCTCTCGACTGATCGCCGACGGCGCTGCTGGATGCGGCTGCCCGGGGTCGCGCCAGGGCGACGCGGGCCGTCGGATGGGTGATGATGATCGGGTGCTGAAGGCGTGTCTCAACGGTGGCCGTCGCCGGGACGAGCACCCCGCCGTGCCGGTCACCCCGGCCGACCTGGCCGCTGACGCGGCGCGCTGCGCCGAGCTCGGCGTCGCCGCCGTGCACGTGCATGCCCGCGACGCCGCCGGTGCCGAGTCGCTGGCACCGGCGGTGATCGCGGAGACGGTGGCCGCGCTGCGGGCCGCCCGGCCGGAGATGGCTATCGGAGTGAGTACGGGGGCCTGGATCGAGGCGGATCCGGCCGCCCGGGTGGCCGCCGTCCGAGCCTGGCCGGTGCTGCCGGACTTCGCCTCGGTGAACGTGCACGAGGAAGGGGCCGAGGCGGTCGCCGCCGCGCTGCACGAGCGGGCAGTGCTGGTCGAGGCCGGTATCTGGGCGGCGGCGGACGTACCCGCCTACCGGCGGTGGCGGGTGCCGGCCGGCCGGATTCTCGTCGAGTGCACCCCGGACGAACCCATCGAGGCGTTGGCCGCCGCCGCCGCGATGCTCGCCGCGCTCACCCCGGACGACCCGCCGGTGCTGTTGCACGGCGAGGGCGGTGCGGCCTGGCCGGTGCTCGCCGAGGCGGTCCGCCGTGGTCTGCACACCCGCATCGGCCTCGAGGACACTCTCCATCTGCCGGACGGGGCAACGGCGGCCGACAACGCCGCGCTGGTGGCAGCCGCCCGAGCGCTGGGTGCCCGCTGACTCCTGCCCACGCACCACTGCGTGGGTGTCGTAGGCGGCGGCGATCAGGGAATGCCGGCCCGTCAATTCCGTTTGCCGTACGTCGCGGTGTTGCGCATCACGGGATGGGTGCGAGATACCGCGACCGGAGATGACCTTGACGGTCTGGTCAAGCCGGGACCCGTTAATGGGGCCGTTTGCCCCTCGATGTCCGACCTTTGGGTCAGCTACGAGTGACGATGCAACTTCTCTCCGTTCGGGGGGTTTGATCATGAGTTCTTGACCGAACGGCTGTCCGCAACCTAGCCTCGCCATACAGGTTCGAATTGCCCGACCAGCGCAGGCTAAGCGCACAACATAGATCGCGTAACAGAACAGCATCACTTTGGCCAGCTCTGCCGGCCTGTAACGACCACTCCGGACGGCAGGTCCGGAGCCGGCCGACAACTGCAACCGGTTGTCGGCGATGCCCGGGGGCATCGCCGATGCAGAGCTGCACCCACGGCCAGCCGCTCGGTCGGGCGTCCAGGGCCGTGGCGGTTCGTGTCCAGGGCACGGTTCCGCCGCGGCGTCGACTCAGGGGAGGCGGCCATGGCGGCGCGGCACAGGGACCACGGGTCCCCAGGGGGGGTTGGCGGATGCCCGCCGGTCGACGCGCGGCGACCCCGTGCCAGACGTGGTCACGTCGGGGCCAGCCGGTGGTCCCCTGCCCCGCGCGGCCTGACCGGTCGGGCGCAGGCCGCGTGGGGCCCGCTCGTCGGTCGGGGAGCGCGGTCATGAGCGTCATCGACGTGGTGCTCCTCGTCGTGGTGCTGCTCCTGGCGCTGGTCGTGGTCGGTGCCGTCGCATTCGGGGTCCGGGCGGTACGGCAACTTGGCGCGGTGCCGCGGCCGGAGGATCCGGCGTTCATCGCCGAGAAGGACCGCCAGGAGCAGTCCCTGGCCGCGCTGCGTTCCGCCGCGGACGAGGCGAGCAGCACCATCGACGTGGCGAAGTCCGCTGCCGCAGCCGCGCGGGCCGAGGCAGCGGCGGCCAAGGCCGAGGCGAAGGCGGCCCGCGCCGAGGCCCGCCGGGTGCTCGACGACGCCCGCACCGAGGCCGACACCATTCTGGAGCGGGCCCACAAGCAGGCCGAGATCGACGCGGAGCAGTTGCGTACCACCGCTCGGCGCAGCGGCGAGCGGGAAGTGGCCGTCCTCGCCGCCACCACCCGCGAGCAGGCCGCCGAGGTGGAGCGCCGGGCGGCCCGGATGGACGAGCGTGAACGCCTGCACACCGAGGAGGTGGAGCGCCTCGCCGAGCGGGAACGGCAGCTCACCGCGGCCAGCGCCGCGCTGGCCGAGCGGGAGGCCGCGCTCGCCGCCCGGGAGGCGGAACTGACGCTCGCCGAGGAGCAGCGCCGCCGGGAACTGGAGCGGGTCGCCGGCCTGACCGCCGACGCGGCTCGCACCGAGCTGGTCGAGGTGATCGAGACGCAGGCGAAGCGGGAGGCCGCACTGCTGGTCCGGGACATCGAGTCCGACGCCCGCAGCACCGCCGAGCAGCGCGCCCGGCACATCGTGGTGGAGGCGATCCAACGGGTGGCCAGCGAGCAGACCGCGGAGAGCGTGGTCAGCGTCCTGCACCTGCCGGGAGACGAGATGAAGGGCCGGATCATCGGCCGGGAGGGGCGCAACATCCGTGCCTTCGAGTCGGTGACCGGGGTGAACCTGATCATCGACGACACCCCGGAGGCGGTGCTGCTCTCCTGCTTCGACCCGGTACGCCGCGAGGTCGGCCGGCTCACCCTGGAGAAGCTGGTTCTCGACGGGCGGATCCACCCGCACCGGATCGAGGAGGTGCACGAGTTGGCCCGCCAGGAGGTGGCGCAGCTCTGCCACCGGGCCGCCGAGGACGCCCTGGTCGAGGTGGGCATCACCGAGATCCACCCGGAGTTGGTCACCCTGCTGGGTCGGCTGCGCTACCGCACGTCGTACGGGCAGAACGTGCTCAAGCACCTGGTGGAGACGGCGCACATCGCCGGCGTCATGGCCGCCGAGCTGCGGCTGGACGTGCCGACCATCAAGCGGTGCGCGTTCCTGCACGACATCGGCAAGGCGCTCACCCACGAGGTGGAGGGAAGCCACGCCATCATCGGCGCCGACGTGGCCCGCAAGTACGGCGAGAGCGAGGACGTCGTCCACGCCATCGAGGCACACCACAACGAGGTGCCGCCGCAGACCGTCGAGGCGGTGCTCACCCAGGCCTCCGACGCCTGCTCCGGCGGGCGGCCGGGCGCGCGGCGGGAGAGCCTGGAGGCGTACGTCAAGCGGCTGGAGCGGATCGAGGAGATCGCGGCCGGCAAGCTCGGCGTGGAGAAGGTCTTCGCCATGCAGGCGGGCCGGGAGATCCGGGTGATGGTCAAGCCGGAGGACGTCGACGACATCGGCGCGGCGGTGCTCGCCCGGGACGTGGCCAAGCAGATCGAGGAGGAGCTGACCTATCCGGGGCAGATTCGGGTGACGGTGGTCCGCGAGTCCCGGGTCACCGAGATCGCCCGCTGACGGGTACGGACACGGAAAGGGCCGGCCCGCGCGGGCCGGCCCTCACGTCGTACGGCAGGTCAGAGGCCGTGGCCGCTACTCTCGGCCTGCGACATGAGCGCTGCGGGCGGCGGGTTCTGGGCCGGGGTGCCGGCCGTCTTGCGGCCCTGCGAGAGCCGGCGCTGGAGGTACTGCGCCAGCTTCGACAGCGAGTAGTTCACCGCGATGAAGAGCACAGCGATCACGACGTACACCTGGATCGGGTTGCCCAGCACGCCGATGATCTGCTTGCCGATGTTGAGGGTCTCCTCGTAGCTGATGATGAAGCCCAGCGACGTGTCCTTGAGCACCACCACAAGCTGGCTGATCAGCGCCGGCAGCATGATCCGGAAGGACTGCGGCAGCAGGATCATCCGGGTGGTCTGCAGCGGGGAGAGCCCGATCGCGGCGGCGGCCTCCCGTTGCCCGCCCGGCAGCCCCTCCATACCGGAGCGGAGGATCTCGGCGATGACCACGGCGTTGTAGATGGTCAGGCCGATCACCAGGTACCAGAGCGTGTCGAAGGAGATGCCGAACTCGGGGAAGCCGCGGGCCACGAAGAAGATGGTGATGACGACCGGCAGGCCGCGGAACACCTCGACGCAGACCCGGGTGACCGCCGACAGCAGCAGGCTCAGCCCACGCAGCAGGTACGCCAGCGGCGTGGCCAGCCCGGTGAAGCGTCGCTGGGTGAGGCTCTTGAGCTGGATCCGCAGCACGGCGAGCAGGGTGCCGACGACCAGCGAGGCGACGATGGCCAGCGCCGCCGCGGTGAGGGTGTTCTTGAAGCCCAGGCCCAGGCGCTGCCAGACCTGGGAGAAGTTCTCGTTGGAGGGGTCGACCAGCGGCCCCCACAGCTCCATCGAGAACTGGCCCTTTTCGTCCAGGGGGAGGTAGATCAGGAAGTACGCCCCGACGAGCAACGCCACCGTGGCGACGACGCTGCTGATCAGGGTGATCCGCCGTTGGCGGGGGCCGGGGACGTCGTAGAGGACGCTGGTCTGCTGACTCATCGGGCCACCGCCTGTCGCTTCTCGATCCGGTCCAGCAGGGCGCCGAGCGGCACGGTCATGATCAGGTAGCCGATCGAGATGCCAATGGCGACCGGGATGAAGGCGTAGCCCTCGGCCCCGGTGAGCTGGTCGGCCGTGGCCGACAGGTCGCCGACGACCCCGAAGAAGCCGGCCAGCGCCGAGTTCTTGATCATCGCGATGATGACCGAGCCGAGCGGCACCACCGAGGCCTTCCAGGACTGCGGAAGCACCACGTAACGCAGGTTCTGGCCGAAGGTCAGGCCGAGCGAGCGGGCGGCCTCGGCCTGGCCGGCGGGCACCGCGTTCACCCCGGAGCGCAGCGCCTCACAGACGAACGCCGCGGTGTAGAGCACCAGGGCGATCAGCGCGAAGCGGAAGTACGGCAGGTCGGTGTCGAGCCGGCTGAATACCGCGTCGAAACCGGGGATGCGCAGGAAGTCGGCGTTGGAGCCGAGCGCCGGCAGGCCGAAGGCGGCGAAGAACATCACCACGGTCAACGGCATGTTCCGGAAGACGTTCACGTAGCCGGTGCCGACGGCGCGCAGCGGCGGCACCGGCGAGATCCGCATCACCGCCACGACGGCGCCCAGGACCAGGGCCCCGATCGCGGCGAGTACGCAGATCTGGAGGGTGAGCCAGAAACCACCCGCAAAGACGTCGAACCTGTCGATGAGTACGTTCACGGGTCGGTGTTCCTCCCCACCCTCCAGATCGAAGGATCAGATCAGTAGCGGTTGATGGTCGGCGCGGCGCCCAGCTGCGCACCGAACTTGCCGGCGGTGTCGTCCCAGGCCTTCTTCCAGCTACCGTCGGCGAACGCCTTCTCCAGCGTGTCGTTGATGAAGGTGCGGAAGTCGGTGTCCTCCTTCTTCACCCCGATGCCGTACGGCTCCTTGGTGAAGTTGTCGCCGGCCAGCTTGAACGATGCCTCGTCCTTGGCGATGTAGCCGAGCAGGATGACGTTGTCGGTGGTGACCGCGTCGACCTGGCCGTTCTTGAGAGCGTCGCGGCACTTGTCGTACGTGTCGAAGAGCACCAGCTGGGTGGCGACGTCCTTGACGTACTCCTTGATCTTCTCGGCCGGGGTGGAGCCGGTGACCGAGCAGACCTTCTTGGCGCCGTCCTTGAAGGAGTCCGGACCGGTGATGGCCGTGTCGTCCTTCTTGACCAGGATGTTCTGGCCGGCCTCGTAGTACGGCCCGGCGAAGGCGATCCGCTCCTTGCGCTTGGGGTTGATCGTGTACGTCGCCGCGACCAGGTCGACGCTGCCATCGACGATCTTGTCCTCACGGACCTTCGACGGCGTCTCCACCCACTCGATCTTGTCCTCGGGGATGCCGAGCTCCTTGACGATGATCTTCGCGACCTCGACGTCGAAGCCCTCCGGCTTGCCCGACAGGCCCTTCTGGCCGAAGCCCGGCTGGTCGAACTTGGTGCCGACCTTGATCTTCTGGGCCTTGTTCAGCCGCTCCATGGTGCTACCGGCGGGGAAGGACTTGCTGCCGGCGCCGGTGCCCTCCTCGGCGGAGTTGCCACCGCAGGCGGCCATGCCGAGGGCCAGGGCAGCCGCGGCGGCGACCGCCGCCACGCGCTTGATACGCATACTCTTCTCCTTCTTCGACGGAGCCCGCCCGGGGACGGCCGCTCCACTAGGGGGACGCTCAGTGCGTAAGGATCTTGGAGAGGAAGTCCCTCGCCCGCTCGCTGCGCGGGTTGGCGAAGAACTCGGCCGGCGGCGCGTCCTCGACGAGCTGGCCGTCGGCCATGAAGATGACCCGGTTGGCCGCGTGCCGGGCGAAACCCATCTCGTGGGTGACCACGACCATCGTCATGCCCTCGCGGGCCAGTGAGGTCATCACGTCCAGCACCTCGCCGACCATCTCCGGGTCCAGCGCGCTGGTCGGCTCGTCGAAGAGCATCGCCTTGGGCTGCATGGCCAGCGCGCGGGCGATCGCCGCCCGCTGCTGCTGACCACCGGAGAGCTGGGCCGGGAACTTGTCGGCCTGGTTGGCGATGCCCACCCGGTCGAGCAGGGCCAGGCCGCGCTCGCGGGCCGCCGCCGGCTTCTCGCCCCGGACCTTGATCGGCCCGAGGGTGACGTTCTCGAGGATGGTCTTGTGCGCGAAGAGGTTGAACGACTGGAAGACCATGCCGACCTCGCTGCGCAGCCGGGCCAGGGCCTTGCCCTCGGCGGGCAGCGGCTGCCCGTCGAAGGTGATGGTGCCGGAGTCGATCGGCTCCAGCCGGTTGATCGTGCGGCAGAGCGTCGACTTGCCGGAGCCGGAGGGGCCGATCACGACGACGACCTCGCCCCGGCCGACCGACAGCGACACGTCGTCCAGCACGTGCAGGGGGCCGAACCACTTGTTGACCCCGTCCAGCACGATGAGCGGTTCGCCCTTCGTCACGTCGTTCACCGTCCCTGTCGTTGGTCCCGGAGCAGCGGGGTCGTCGACCCCCGGTTTTGGGCAACTGTAGGCGGGACGACGTGGCGGAGTGCCACCGAGTTGGTCACGGAGCGGTAACACCGGCCGGCGCCGTGCCACCTCGTCCGGTTTCCGTCGGTCACCGGGCCGCGCCGAGTGGTGCGTGAGGTGCGTCACGGAGATCATGGTGGGATGACCCAACGGCTGCGCCTGACCGACCACGCTCGCGGCGGCGGTTGCGCCTGCAAGATTCCCCCGGGTGAGCTGGAGGCGATGGTGGCGGGCCTCGGGCCGGCGCCCGGCGCCGCCGACCTGCTGGTCGGCCTCGACCACGGCGACGACGCCGCCGTGGTCCGGCTCGACCGGCACACCGGCCTGGTCAGCACCGCCGACTTCTTCACCCCGGTCGTCGACGACGCGTACGACTGGGGTCGGATCGCCGCGACCAACGCGCTGTCCGACGTGTACGCGATGGGCGGCACCCCGCTCGTCGCGCTCAACCTGCTCTGCTGGCCCCGCGACGTGCTCCCCCTGGAGTTGGCCCGCGAGGTGCTGCGGGGCGGACGGGACATCGCCCGGGAGGCCGGTTGCCACCTGGCCGGCGGGCACAGCGTCGACGACGACAGCCCGAAGTACGGGCTGGCCGTCACCGGGATCGTCCGGCCGGAGGAGTTGATCACTCTGGACGCCGGGCGGGCGGGCCTGCCGCTGTCGCTGACCAAGCCGCTCGGTGTCGGGGTGCTCAACACCCGGCACAAGCGGACCGGCGAGAGTTTTCCCGAGGCGGTCGCGGCGATGACCCGGTTGAACCGGGACGCCGCCAGCGCGGCGGTGGCCGCCGGCATCCGCTGCGGTACCGACGTCACCGGCTTCGGGCTGCTCGGGCACGCGTCGAAGCTCGCCCGGGCCAGCCGGCTGACGGTGGCGATCGACACCGCCCGGGTGCCGTACCTGGCGGGTGCCCGCGAGGCGGTCCGGGACGGGTACGTCAGTGGCGGCAGCCGCCGCAACCTGGACTGGGTCACGCCGTGGACGGACTTCGGCGCGGTGGACGAGGCCGAGCGGCTGCTGCTGGCCGACGCGCAGACCTCTGGTGGGCTGCTGCTGGCGGGGGAGGTGCCGGGCGGCACGGTGGTGGGGGAGCTGCTGCCCCGAGGCGAGCACCTGGTGCTCCTCCGTTGAGGTCGTGTCGGGTGCCAGGTACGGCAGCGTACCCGATAAACTGTCATCTTCCCGCTACTCCGAGCAACGAGGCTCGGGGGAATTTTGCCCGGAATGGTCACAGACCGGTAACTTGCCCCCGGCTGAGGTCATATGCACCCCACCATCGTCGTAAGGCCCCGATCCGGAGGCCGGTGGGACGAACGCAGCGAGGAGGCGGCGTGACCGAGCTGTGGAACTGGAGAATCGACCGGGCGGCACCGGTGGACGTGTACCCGGCCCTGGCCGAGGCGATCGGTCGGGTGGTGATGCCCCTCGCCGTCGCCGACCCGGCGCGGCTGCCCGCGTACGCGGTGGTCTGCGACGTGTGGGAGGCGCCGGGGGAGTTCGGCACGGTTGTGGACTGCTACGGGGTGCCCGAGTCGCTCGGCGAGCACACCAGCATCGCGGCGCTGGCCCGGCTGCTGGGTCGCAACTGCCTGCTGGCCGACGACACCCTCGACGCGGGCCGGCACCTGCTGGTCGCACCGGACGGCACCATCCGGCCGGTGCACTTCGAGGTGACCGAGACCGACGACGGCGAGGTGCTGACCGACCAGCGGTTGTGCACGTTGGCCCACCCGGGCTGTCGGGGCTGGTCCCGGTGTCACCGCTCGAAGTGGGCCCCCGACTCGATCAACCCGGCCCTCGCCGCCGCCTGACCGGGGCGGGGCGAGGGTCGGACGGCCCGGGTCAGCCGGTGGCGGCGGGCCGGGAGCCGCGTACCTGCAACTGGTCCAGCAGGGTCGCGGTGGCGGCGGCCACCGCCTGCACCGCGGCCTCGAACGCCTCGGCGTTGTGCGCGGCCGGCGCGCGGAACCCGGAGATCTTCCGGACGTACTGCAACGCCGCCGCCTGGATGTCGGACGGTGTCACCTCCGGCACGTACGGCTCGCGCAGGGTCTTGATGCTGCGGCACATGGCTGCTGCTCCTCCTCGTTCGGTGATCCCGGTCGGCCCGGATACGCTGTGCACGTCATGACTACCGCAGCCGAGCGCAGCCCGCGCACCTACCAGGTGCGTACGTACGGCTGCCAGATGAACGTGCACGACTCCGAGCGGATCTCCGGCCTGCTGGAGCAGGCCGGTTACGTCCGCGCCGGCGAGGCCGACGACAGCCCGGACGTGGTGGTGTTCAACACCTGCGCCGTCCGGGAGAACGCCGACAACCGGCTCTACGGCAACCTCGGTCATCTGCGCCCGGTCAAGAACCGGCACCCGGGGATGCAGATCGCCGTCGGCGGCTGTCTGGCCCAGAAGGACCGCGGCGACATCGTCCGCAAGGCCCCCTGGGTGGACGTGGTCTTCGGCACGCACAACATCGGCGCGCTGCCGGCGCTGCTGGAACGGGCCCGGCACAACGCCGCCGCCGAGGTGGAGATCCTGGAGTCGCTCGACGTCTTCCCGTCGACGTTGCCGACCCGGCGGGAGTCGACGTACGCCGGCTGGGTGTCGATCTCCGTCGGCTGCAACAACACGTGCACGTTCTGTATCGTGCCCGCCCTGCGCGGCAAGGAGAAGGACCGCCGCCCCGGCGACATCCTCGCCGAGGTCCGCGCCCTGGTCGACGAGGGCGTGCTGGAGGTGACCCTGCTCGGGCAGAACGTCAACTCCTACGGCGTGGAGTTCGGGGATCGGTACGCCTTCGGCAAACTGCTGCGCGCCTGCGGCGACATCGACGGGTTGGAGCGGGTCCGCTTCACCAGTCCGCACCCCAAGGACTTCACCGACGACGTGATCGCCGCGATGGCCGAGACGCCGAACGTCTGCCCCTCGCTGCACATGCCGTTGCAGTCCGGCTCCGACGACGTGCTGCGGGCGATGCGCCGGTCGTACCGGTCGGAGCGGTACCTGGGGATCATCGAGAAGGTCCGGGCGGCGATGCCGGACGCGGCGATCACCACCGACATCATCGTCGGCTTCCCCGGCGAGACCGAGGCGGACTTCCAGCGCACCCTGGACGTGGTGCGGGCGGCCCGGTTCTCCTCGGCGTTCACCTTCCAGTACTCCAAGCGTCCCGGCACCCCGGCCGCCACGATGGACGGTCAGCTGCCCAAGCAGGTGGTGCAGGAGCGCTACGAGCGGTTGGTCGCCACGGTGGAGGAGATCACCTGGGCGGAGAACCGCAAGCTGGTGGGGGAGACCGTCGAGGTACTGGTCGCCGTCGGCGAGGGCCGCAAGGACGAGCGCACCGGCCGGCTCTCCGGCCGGGCCCGCGACGGCCGCCTGGTCCACTTCGACGCCGGTTCGTACGCCGGGTCGATCCGTCCCGGCGACATCGTGCACACCACGGTCACCTACGCCGCCCCGCACCACCTCAACGCCGACGGGGAGCCGCTGTCGCACCGGCGTACCCGGGCCGGGGACGCGGCCGAGGCGGGGCGTTCCCCGCGTATCCCGGGGGTGTTGCTCGGGCTGCCCACGGTGGGCGCCCCGGCGGCGACGCCCACGCCGACGACCGGCTGCGCCGCCCACTGACGAGGCCTGCGGGGCCCGTCGTGGTGGCGGGCCCCGCGCCGGCCGTCAGACCGAGATCCTGCCGGCGCCGGCGCCGGCCGTCACGATCGACTTGACGCTGCTGGCGGCGTCGAGCGGGTACGAGTACGGGATGCTCCGGACGCTGCCGCCGGCCTGCCCCCGGCCGGAGCTGACGAAGTGGTTGTTCCGGGCGACCAGGCTGCCGGGGCCGGAACTGCCCTCACCGAGGTGGAACGGGTCGGCGACACTCTCGAAGTAGTTGCCCTCGACGAGAACTCCGGCGTTCATCGTGGACGCCACGCCGTAGCCACGGTTGGCGCGGTAGTAGTTGTTGAACACGTGCACCGGGTTGCCGAAGCGGACCCGGGGGTGGCGCTGGTTGCTGCCGTCGAAGTAGTTGTGGTGGTACGTCACCCGCAGCCGGCCGGTGTCCTGGCTGGCGTTGCTGTCGCTGTGCCCGAGCAGCATCGACTTGTCGTGGGCGTGGACCCGGTTCCAGGACACGGTGACGAAGTCGGAGCCGCGCTTGATGTCGACCGCGCCGTCGTACCCGCTGGTGAAGGTGTTGTGGTCGATCCAGATGTTGGTCGCGTACTCCTGCACGTTGATCGCGTCGTCGTTCCAGTTGCGGAAGGTCAGGTTCCGGATGATGACGTTGCGGTCGCCGCTGATGTTCAGGCCGCAGCCGGCGATGGTGGCGCCGGAGTTGCCGAGGATGGTCTTGTGGGAACGGACCCGCAGCATGCCGGAGCAGTTGATGGTGCCGGAGACCCGGATGACCGAGGCGTTGTGGGAGCCGAGTGCGGCGCTCAGCGCGGAGGCACTGGTCACCGTGGTGGTCGGGGCGTTGCCGCCGCCGGTGGTGCCGCCGTTCTGGGTGGCCCAGCCGACCAGGTAATTCGGGGCGGCGGCGGCCGGCGTGGTGCTGACGGTGAGGGTGGAGGCGACGAGCAGCGCGGCGCTGGCGGCGGCGGTGAGCAGGGTTCTCGGACGTCGGGACGTGATGCGCATGGTGCTTCCCTTCGGTGGTGGCCGGGCTCGCGGACCGTTGGCCGACCCTGCTGACGCCGTGCCCGTCGGCGTCGCGGTCGGCCGGGGACGGTGGTCGGCGGGTCCGGCCGGTGTGGACGTGCGGGGGTGAGCAGCGACTCCCGTGCCACGCTTACCGGGTAAGCGCTTTCCGTGATAGAAGCACAGATGCCCATCGATGTAAAGTCCCCCCTCACCTGCATGGGATGCCAGGAGCCGAAACCCATGGCCGGCCTTCGTGAAGGTCGACCGGGCATCGTGCGGGCTGGTGCCGGACGCACAGACGCGCAAGCCCCCGGTCCGCCACGGACCGGGGGCTTGCGACGCGGTGTCAGCTCAGCCGGACTGCTCGGCCAGTTGGAGGAACTGCCGCTTGGCGGCCAGCGCCTGCTCGGCCTCCTTGATCCGGCGGGCGTCCCCGGCGGCCTGCGCCCGGGTCAGCCGCTCCTCGGCCTCGGCGACCTGGGCCCGCATCTGCGCCAGCAGCGGATTGTCCTGCGGTGTGGTTCGCCGCCACGCCGAGTCCATGACCTCGCGGACCCGGTCGTCCACCGCGCGCAGTCGGCGCTCCAGCCCGGCGGCGGCCTCCCGGGGCACCCGGCCGGCCTCGTGCCACTGCGCCTGGATCTCCCGCAGCTTGGCCTGCGCACCCTTCGGGTCGCTGTCGACGTCCAGCGCCTCGGCCTCGGCCAGGAGTGCCTGCTTGCGCTCCAGGCTGACCCGCTGCTCGTTGTCGCGCGCGGAGAAGACCTCGCTGCGCCGGCTGAAGAAGGCGTCCTGTGCGGCCCGGAAGCGTTCCCAGAGCTTCTGCTCGGCCTCCTTGGATGCGCGGGGAGCCGCCTTCCACTGGTTCATCAGCTCCTTGAGCTGGTTGGCGGTGGCCGCCCACTCGGTGGAGTCCTTGAGCTTCTCGGCCTCGGCGACCAGCTCCTCCTTGACCGTCTGCGCCTGCTTGCGCTGCTGGTCCAGGGAGGCGAAGTGGGCGCCCCGACGCCGGGTGAAACCGTCGCGGGCCGCGGCGAACCGCTTCCACAGCTCGCCGTCGGTCTTCTTGTCGACGCCGCGGATGGTCTTCCACTCGTCGAGGATCTCCTTGAGTCGGTCCCCGGCGGTCTTCCAGCCGGTCGACTCGGCGGCGATCTTCTCCGCCTCCTCGACGAGGGCGGTCTTGCGCGCGAGCGCCTCGACCCGGGCCGCGTCCCGGGCCGCGCGGGCCTCACCGGCCTTGTCCTCGGCGATCGCGGCGAGCTTGTCCAGCCGTGCGGCCAGCGCGTCGATGTCGCCGACGACGTGCGCCTCAGCCAGCGAGGCACGGATCCGGCGGATCGTGGTCAGCGAGTGGCCGGCGTCCGCCGCGCCAGAGTTGAGCCGGGCCTCGGTCAGATCCACCTCGGTCACCAGGTCGGCGAAGCGTCGGGCGAAGTGGGCCAGCCCCTCCTCCGGGGCCCCCGCCTGCCAGGATCCGACCACCCGCTCGCCTTCGGCGGTCTTGACGTACACGGTGCCGTCCGCGTCCACCCGTCCGAAGGCCGTCCAGTCGCTCATGTGCCCATCCTCGTTCTCCCGGCGTCGACGGGACCTCTCCCTCGATCGCCGCCACGGCGCAGCCAAGTTGCTCTCGGCATTGTCACAGGTCTGACCCTGTCCGCGTCGAGCGCCTGTCTCTGACCGTGACCATACGGTGTCCTGCCATTCACCGACAGGGTCCGTGGGGAGTGTCGGCCGGTGCCGTATGGTGTACCGTACGACGTACGATAAGCGGCGGCCCGCCCTGCGGGCCGGTGAGGAGGAACAGATGACGCAGTCCCGGAGCCGGATGACGCCCCCGGCCGACGCGGGCTTCGTGCCGGACGCGGCGGCCCTGGCCGAGCTGGACGAGTGGTTCCGCCACTACGACGCCCTGGCCGAGGCGGGCGACGTGGCGGGCGCCGCCGACCTGGCCATGTTCCCCCTCAACACGGTCACCGACGACGCCGCCGGGGAGGGCTCCGCCCGGCAGCTCGACCGCGCGGCCTACCTGGAGATGATGGGCGGCCTCCTCACCGGCGGCGGCGACCTGAAGATGGAGTCGCGCCGCACGCCGTACTTCCTCACCCCGAGCCTGGTCGTGGTCTTCACCGAGGCCGAGTTCACCATCGACGGCGAACGTCAGCGGGTGCGCTACGCCGACCTGCTGGTCCGCAGTGGTGGCCGGTGGCGGTTCCAGACCATGGTGCAGGGCGGCTGGGGCGGCCAGCCCGGCTGACCGGCGGGTGCGGGGCACCGGGCCGGGCCGTGCCGATACGGTTGCCTGGTGCCCCTGGTCGCCGCCGCCGTCTGCCCGCACCCGCCGCTGATCGTGCCCGAGTTGGCCGGCGCCGCCGCGCCCGAACTGGACGGGCTCCGCGCCGCCTGTGACGCCGCCGTCGCCCGGCTGCTGGACTCGGCGTACCGGATCGTGGTCGTCGGCGCCGCCCCCGACACCCGCACCTACCACCCCCCGTGCCGCGGCTCGCTCGCGCCGTGGGGAGTCGGTGTCGAGGTCGCCGTCGGCGGCCCCGATGTCGAGGGCGCCCCCGGCCACGTACGCCCCGCCGGCCCGCCGGCCCCGCTACCGCTGAGCCTGACCATCGGGGCGTGGCTGCTGCGCCGTCACCCGGGTGGTCCGTCGGCGGTGGCCCGGATGCAGGCGGTGGCCGCCGACGCGCCACCGGCGGCAGCCGCCGCGCTCGGCGCGGACCAGAGCGGCGAGGCCGACTGGGCGCTGCTGGTGATGGGGGACGGATCGGCCTGCCGGGGTTCGCAGTCGCCTGGCTACCACGACCCGCGCGCCGAGGCGTACGACGAGAAGGTGGCCCGGGCACTGGCCGACGCGGACGCCGAGGCCCTGCTCGGCCTGGACCCGGCGCTGTCGGCGCAGCTGAGGGTCGCCGGCCGGGCACCCTGGCAGGTGCTGGCCGGCGCGGTGCGCGCCGCCGGCGGCGACTGGCGGGGCACCCTGCGCCACGACGCGGCCCCCTACGGCGTCGCCTACCTCGTGGCCTCCTGGGAGCGGGCATGACCGTCGTGGCGGTGGTCGGGCCGACCGCGGCCGGCAAGTCGGCACTGAGCATCGCCCTGGCGCACGCCCTCGACGGCGAGGTGGTCAACGCCGACTCGATGCAGCTCTACCGGGGCATGGACATCGGCACCGCCAAGCTGACCCCGGCCGAGCGCGAGGGCGTGCCGCACCACCTGCTGGACATCTGGCCGGTCACCGAGCCGGCCAGCGTCGCGGAGTACCAGCGGCTGGCCCGCGCCGCAGTCGACGACATCCTGGCCCGGGGCAAGGTGCCGCTGCTGGTCGGCGGCTCCGGGCTGTACGTGCGGGCGGTGCTGGAGCGGTTCGAGTTCCCCGGCACCGACCCAGCGGTCCGCGAACGCCTGGAGTCCGAGCTGGCGGCCGTCGGTCCGGCCCCGCTGTACCAGCGGCTGCGCGCCGCCGACCCGGCCGCGGCGGCGAGCATTCTGCCCGGCAACGGGCGGCGGATCGTCCGCGCCCTGGAGGTCATCGAGCTGACCGGGGCACCGTTCGCCGCCGCCCTGCCGCAGCCCACGCCGCACTACCCGGCCGTGCAGCTCGGCGTCGACCTGGACACCGCGCTGCTGGACGAGCGGATCGCGCGTCGGGTCGACCGGATGTGGGCCGACGGACTCGTCGCCGAGACGCGGACGCTGGTCGGCCACGGCCTGGCCGAGGGACGTACGGCCAGCCGGGCGCTCGGCTACCAGCAGGTGCTGCGTTTCCTCGCCGGCGAGACGACCGAGGCCGAGGCGTACGACGAGACGATCCGGGCCACCCGACGCTTCGTCCGCCGGCAGCGCTCCTGGTTCCGCCGTGACCGGCGGGTGCACTGGCTGGACTCCGCGTCGCCCGGGCTGGTCGACACGGCGCTGCGGGTGCTCGCCGCGGATTGGGGATGATGGGGCCGTGGAGTTCACCAAGGGCCATGGCACCGGCAACGACTTCGTCATCCTGCCCGATCCGGACGGCACCCTCGATCTGACACCGGGCCGGGTAGCCGCGATCTGCGACCGGCGGCGCGGCATCGGCGGGGACGGCGTGCTGCGGGTGGTGCGGGCCGCCAAGCATCCCGAGGGCGTCGGCCTGGCCGGCGAGGCCGAGTGGTTCATGGACTACCGCAACTCCGACGGCTCAATCGCCGAGATGTGCGGCAACGGAGCCCGGGTCTTCGTCCGTTACCTGCTGGAGACCGGGCTGGCCACGCCGTCTCGCGCCGCGCTGCCGGTGGCGACCCGGGCCGGCGTCGTGCGCGCGCGGGTCGAGGGCGACGCCGTCGCCGTCGAGATGCGCCGCCCCCGGCTGTACGACACCTCGACCGCGACGCTGGGGGCGCTGACCCTGCCGGGCACGGCGGTCGACGTGGGCAACCCGCATCTGGTCTGCGTGCTGCCGACCGGCCTGGACCTGGCCGGCCTGGACCTCACCCGGGCACCCGGGTACGACCCGGCGGTCTTCCCCACCGGGGTGAACGTCGAGTTCGTCACGCCGGACGAGCCGGTCGCGGAGACCGACGGGCACGTGCTGATGCGGGTGTACGAGCGCGGCTCGGCCGAGACCCTCTCCTGCGGCACCGGGGCGTGTGCGGTCGGGGCGGTGGCGCTGCGCGACGCCGGGCGGGACACCGGCACGGTCGCGGTCGACGTCCCCGGCGGCCGGCTCACCGTGACGGTCACCGACGACTCCTGCTGGCTCTCGGGCCCCGCGCTCCTGATCGCCACCGGCACCCTGACCCCCGCCATCCTCCCGGCGTAACCCCGCCCGGCCTGGCTCGCCCGGCTCGCCCCGCCTGGCTGGCCCCGTTGATCATGAACGTGACTGGACGATTTGTCCGGTCCCGTCCCACCAGCCTCATGATCAAC
>NZ_SMJY01000114.1:0-19998 GCF_004348355.1 Micromonospora sp. KC721
CCGCGTACCTGCTCAGCTCTCGGCGGCGCGGCGGCGGGCCACCTCGGCCAGGGTCACCGCGGCGGCGACGCTGGCGTTGAGCGACTCGACGTCGGAGACCATCGGGATGCGCACCGTCAGGTCGCATCGCTCCCCGACCAGGCGGGACATTCCGCGCCCCTCGGAGCCGACCACGA
The DNA here is from genome assembly GCF_004348355.1 of Micromonospora sp. KC721. NCBI lineage: Bacteria > Bacillati > Actinomycetota > Actinomycetes > Micromonosporales > Micromonosporaceae > Micromonospora > Micromonospora sp. KC721. Next base: position 177 of record NZ_SMJY01000114.1, read on the forward strand.
CCACCAGCGGGCCGACCGCGGCCTCCAGGTCGTACAGGTCGGTTTCGCCGTCGGCGTCCAGGCCCACCACGATGAAGCCGGCGTCCTGGCATGCCTTCAGCGACCGGGTCAGGTTGGTCACCTGGGCGACCGGCACCCGCGCCGCCGCGCCGGCGCTGGTGCGCCAGGCGGTCGCGGTGATCCCGGCGGCCCGCCGCTCCGGTACGAAAACCCCCTGCGCGCCGAACGCCGCGGCGGACCGGATCACCGCGCCCAGGTTGCGCGGGTCGGTGACCCCGTCCAGCGCGACCAGCAACGGGGCGGGTTGTTCCAGCGCGGCGGCGACCAGGTCCTCGAACGGCTGGTACGCGAAGGGCGGCACCTGCAGGCCGACGCCCTGGTGCAGCACCCCCCCGGTCATCCGGTCCAGCTCGGCCCGGCTGATCTCCAGAATGGCGATGCCCCGGTCGGCGGCGGTCCGGACGATCTCGTTGACCCGGTCGTCGATGTCGATGCCCTGCGCGGTGTACAGCGCGGTCGCCGGCACCTGGGCGCGCAGCGACTCCAGCACCGGGTTCCGGCCGACCAGCAGTTCGGGGCTGTCCTTGGCCGGGTTGGACTTGCGGCCCGGCGCGACCCGAGGGCCGGTGCGGCCGGTGGGCCTGCCACCCTTGCCGCCCTTGAACGGGGCACCGGCACGGGTGCCCCTGCCCCAGGTGGTGTCCTTGCTGCCCGGCTGGCCGACCTTGGGGGCACGCCCCTCCTCGACCGCCGCGCGCCGTTCCTTGTCCTGCTTCCAGGCGGTGCGCTGGGGCAACTTCTCGGTGCCCGAGTACGCCTTGTGCCAGGGTCGTTCGTCGGCGGGCAGGGTACGCCCCCGGCCCGCAAGGGCGTCCTTGTTCTTGCCGCCGGAGCCCTTCGGGGCACCTGCCTTCGGCGTCAGTCGCCGGCCACGGCGCTGCGAGTTGCCGGCCATCAGTCCTGCTCTCCAATAGTCCAACGGGGGCCCTGCGGGGTGTCCTCCACCACCACACCGGCCTGCTTGAGCTGGTCGCGTACGGCGTCCGCGGCGGCCCAGTCCTTGCGGCCGCGAGCCTGCGCGCGCTGCTCCAGCGCCAGCGCGATCAGGGAGTCCACCACGCCACGCAGGTCGTCCACGCGGTCGCCGCCCGTCCAGGCCGGGTCGAGCGGGTCAACGCCGAGGATATCCAGCATGGCCCGGGCTGCGGCGAGGGTGGTGCGGACGGTCACATCGTCGCCGGCGGTCAGCGCCGTGTTGCCGTCCCGCACGGTCTCGTGCAGCACGGCCAGGGCGGCGGAGGTGTTGAGGTCGTCGTCCATCGCCGCGACGAACCCGGCCGGCAGCTCACCGGGCAGCCCCGCGCCGACCCGCTCGACGGCCCGCTGCACGAAGCCCTCGATACGCCGGTACGCCACCGCCGCCTCGCGCAGCGCATCCTCCGAGTAGTCGATCCGGGAGCGGTAGTGCGCGGCGGCGTAGTAGTAGCGCAGCTCCACCGGGCGCACCCCGAGCGAGGCCACGTACGTCAGGTCGAGGGCGTTACCCAGCGACTTGCCCATCTTCGCGCCGCCGATGCTGAGCAGTCCGTGGTGCACCCAGTACCGGGCGAACGGCAGGCCGGCGGCCTGCGACTGGGCGATCTCGTTCTCGTGGTGCGGGAAGATCAGGTCGAGCCCGCCGCCGTGGATGTCGAACTCCGGCCCCAGGTAACGCCAGCACATCGCCGAGCACTCGATGTGCCAGCCGGGACGGCCCCGACCCCACGGCGACGGCCAGTAGGCGTCGACCGGCTCGTCCGGCTTGACGCCCTTCCAGAGCGCGAAGTCACGTGGGTCGCGTTTACCCCGGTCGGGGGCATCCCCGGCGGACTGCATGTCGTCGGGCGACTGCCCGGACAGCGCGCCGTACGCCGGCCAGGAGCAGACGTCGAAGTAGACGTCACCGGAGCCGTCGGTGGCCGGGTAGGCGTGCCCGTCGGCGATCAGCCGGGCGATCAGCTCGTGCATCTCCGGGATGTGCCCGGTGGCGCGCGGCTCGTACGTCGGCGGCAGCACGTTCAGCGCCCGGTACGACTCGGCGAGCAGCAGCTCGTTGGCGTAGGCGATGGACCAGAACGGCCGGCCCTGCTCCTGCGCCTTGACCAGGAGCTTGTCGTCGATGTCGGTGAGGTTGCGGATGAACCGCACCTGGTGACCGGCGGCGAGCAGCCAGCGGCGCAACACGTCGTAGTTGACGCCGGAGCGAAGATGGCCGATGTGCGGCGGTGCCTGGAGGGTGAGACCACACAGGTAGACCCCCACCTTGCCGGCTTCCCGCGGGACGAAGTCCCGCACCGATCGGGTGGCGGTGTCATACAGGCGTAGCGTCACCGTATCAGGGTAGCCCTCCCCGCTTCCCGGGATCGTCCGGAGCCGGGTCGTACGTCGGATGCCGAGCCGGGTCGTACGCTGCGTGCTGTGGAGACGGCAGGGCCGGCGGGCGGGGCGCGACCCGGCGCCGAGACGGCGCAGACCCTCGATCGAGGGCTGCGCCTGCTGCACCTGGTCGCCGACACCCGCGCCGGGTTGACCGTCACCGAGGCGGCACAGCGGCTGGGCATCGGCCGCGCGGCCGTCTACCGGCTGGTGGGGGCGCTGTCCGGGCACGGCATGGTACGCCGGGACGACGAGGGCCGGCTGCGTCTCGGTGCCGGCGTGCTGCACCTGGCCCGCCGTGCCCAGCCGCTGCTCGCCGAGGGTGCGCTGCCCGCGCTGCGCCGGCTGGCCGAACAGGTCGGTGCCACCGCGCACCTCACCGTGGTCGAGGGCGGTGAGGGGGTGGCGCTGGCCGTGGTCGAGCCGAGCTGGACACAGTTCCACGTCGGGTACCGGACGGGGACGCGGCACCCGTTGGCGCGGGGGGCCGCCGGACGGGCCATCCTCGCCGGACGATCCGGCGACGCCCGCCCGGTGAGCACCACCGGGGAACTCCAGTCCGGGGCGTACGGGGTGGCCGCCCCGGTGCTCGGGGTACCCGGGCTGGAGGCGAGCGTCGGCGTGGTCGCGCTGGCCCCGCTCGACATCGCCACCGTCGGCCCGCAGGTCACCGCTGCCGCCACCACCATCGCCACCGCCCTCTCCTGACCGCCGCAGACGACGTTGATCAGTCGTTCTGATACCCCAACCTGACGCAAGTTGAGTCGATCAGCCCCCGGCCGGGCCGCCGACTGGTGTAGTCCCTGAGGGGACGCCGCCATAGCACATGTCGGGGGTGGGCAACACGCTGTCCACAGGCGGGACACCGTGCGCATCGCAGGGTTGTCCACAGGGGTGGTGCCGGCTCACCGCCGACGGCCAGGCTGGTCGACATGCCCCCACTCGCTCACCGGCCGACCGTCCTCGCGTGGCAGGTCTTCCGTGGCTCGGACGCGGTCCGGCGCGGCCTCCTGACCGTCCACCAGCTTCGTAGCTCCGCCTGGGTTCAGCTCCGCCACGACGTCTACGCCGACGCCCGGCTCGACCGCGACCACGGTCTGGCCTGCCGTGCGGTGGGGCTGCGGCTGCCCGAGGGAGTGCTGCTCGCCGGACCCTCGGCGGCGTACCTGCACGGCGTGCAGCACGCTGCCGGATTCCCGGACGACGTCCACGTGCTGGCCCCGGTCGGCACCGGTCTGCGTACCCGTCGCGGTATCCAGGTGCACACGACCCTACACCCGCGTTCCCACGCCGACGAGGCCCCCGTCGGGCTCGCGCCTGCCGGGTCGCCGCGGCGCGGCACTCCCACGCCCGCCAGTTCACCGCCGCGCAGCACTCCGGCGTTCACCGCCTGGGAGTCGGCGGCCTGGCTAGAGCCGGTACGCGCGGTCGGAATCGTCGACGCGCTGCTCCGCCAAGGGCTCACCACCCGGGCGGATCTGGCCGGGGTCGCCGGGCGGTTGGCCGCCCGACCGGGTGGACGTCGGGCGCAACGGGTCTTCGACCTGGCCGACCCCGGTGCGCAGTCCCCGCCGGAGTCGCACCTACGGGCACGCCTGGTGTTGGCCGGTCTGCCCCAGCCGGTCACCCAACACCCGGTCCGGCTGCCGTCCGGGCTGGTCCTGCATCCCGACCTGGCCTGGCCGGAGTTCCGCGTGGCGGTGGAATACGACGGCGGGTGGCACGCCAGCGCGGAGCAGTTGCATCGCGACCGCCAACACCTCAACCAGCTCGTCGGCTCGGGGTGGCTCGTCCTGCACGTGACCGCTCGCCGCCTCCGTGACGACTTTCCCGCAGTCGTCCGCGAGGTCGCCGCCGCCCTGTCCGAGCGGGGCTGGCGTCGATGACTCGTCCCGACCCGCGGCACAACGGCCTGTCCGCGGCCCGGACACCGCAAGTCGGCGCGATCGAAGTTGGTCAGGCCTGGCCCGGGCCGGCCGGACGAGGGCCGGCCCGAGCGGGTCGGCTCGGCCAGCCCTCCCGGTGCGGGTTACGGGCGGATGTGCGGCTTGAGTGGGCTGGTCACCGCCGCGTACGCGTCGATGATGCCGTACCCGTAGAAGCCGTTGAAGTTCAGCGAGCCGGCGCAGTACGCGTCGAACTCGGCCGACCGGCCCTCGTTGGCGTAGCTCTGCAGGCGCGGTTCGGGGCAGGCGTGCTCGGCGGCGGTCCGGTAGAGGTGCTGCTCCACCAGGTTCGGCGCCAGCCCGAAGCCGTTGCGATCCTGCTTCTTGCCGTGCTTGCTGATGATCAGGCCGGCCACGCCGCTGACGTGCGGCGATGCCATCGAGGTGCCCTGCAGGTAGGTGTAGTACCCGCACTCGCCCTTCGCCGTGCACTGTGTGAAGACCGACTCCTCGAAGCCAGGGACGACGTTGCCGTTCTCGTCGACCGAACCCTCCTCCTGCAGCACCTTCTTCGGGTACGTCGAGAGGATCATGTTGGCGTCGGTGCGGTAGGTGTCGGTGCCGTACCCGTCCCGGAACCAGCCGCCGGGCGCGGCGACCGAGATCTGCTCGGTGCCGTAGTTGGAGTAGTCGGCCTTCTTGCCCGACGGACCGACGGCGGAGACGCCGATGACGTGCGGGCCCTCGACCGGGAAGTCCCAGCAGCTCTCGTTGTCGATCGGTCGCGGGTACGGGTCGGCGCCGTAGTCCGGGCTGGAGACGTCGGTCCGGGGAGCCCCGAGGTCCTCGTGGTTGTTGCCGAGCGAGCCGACCAGGGTGACGCCCTTGCGGTGAGCGAAGTTCAAGGCCCGCTTCATGGCCTTGATGGTGGCCCGCTGCTCGGCCTGCGACTCGGGCGAGTCGGCCGGGTTGGCGGTGCAGTTGTACAGCCACGGGTCGACGTAGAACGACATGTTGACCACGTCGATGCCGGCCTTGCCCGCGTACACGAGTGCGTTGACCACGGGATTGAGGAAGAAGTACCCGGAGTCCTGCCCGCCCTTGAGGTCGACCAGCGACACGTTCGGGGCGACGCCGGAGAGGCCGAAGCCGTTGGCGGCGGCACCGATGGTGCCGGCCACGTGGGTGCCGTGCCCACCGTCGTCGGTACCGGCCGGGTCGAGGCAGCTCGGCACCTCACACGGGCCGTCGATGTCGACCATGTCGGGGGCGAAGTTGCGCGACAGTGACCAGTTGAAGTTCGGCGCGAGATCCGGCTGGCTGGCGTCGACGCCGGTGTCGAGGATGGCGACAGTCACCCGCCTGTCCCCGGGCTCGACCTTGCGGGCCTTGTCGGCCCGGATCATGCCCAGACCCCAGAGCTTGTCGTCCATCGGGTCGAGCTTGCTGCTCTTACCCTTGGTGGCCATGGCCGCGCTCTTGGCCCGGGCCGCGCTCGTGGCCTGGGTGAGCAGGTGTTCCCGCTCGACCCGGTCCAGCTTCGGCTTGCGTCCGATGGCCTTCTGTTCGGCGGCGCCGACCAGCGCGTCGGTTGCCCGGGCGCGGCTGGCGAAGTCAGCCCGATCGCTGGTGACCTGGAAAAGGCCGACGTCGTCGGTGCGGGACACCACGGTCCCGCCGGCCGCCCGGATGGCGGCGACGGCGGCGTCGGCGGAGACACCGTCCTCGGCGACCACGGTGAACGTCCGGTTGCTGGTCGCTCCGGCGTTCGCCGGGGCCGACAGGCCAGTCAACGTCAGTGCCAGAGCCGCCGCGGTCGCGACGGCTCCGGCGGTGAAGCGCTTGCTCACCACATCAGATCCTCTCGTTGAGGGACGTGGCAGCATCAGACCTCACCGGACGCGGTTTCGCCAGGGGACGATCCGGAATAGAGCCTTATTGACACTTACCGCGCGCAGGGCGGCGGACAACGCGGCCAAGGTGCACACCTCGGCTTCGGATCGGCCCTACGGGCGGGCGTGGTGTCACGTCAGCGCCGGCGCGTCCGTCCGTTCCTCGGCCCGTTCGGCGGGGACGCCGCGCAGTTCGTCCAGGCGGACCAGGGCCACCCCGGCGACGATCAGTGCGCCACCGAGGAACTGCACCACGGTCGGCAGCTCACCCAGCACCAGCCAGGCGATGAGCACCGCGAACATCACCTCGGTCAGTCCGACGAACGACGACAGGCGCGCACCGAGGATCCGCGTCGCGGCGATCCCGGCGAGGTACGCGACCACCGCCGCGATCAACGACAGTCCGGCGATCGGGACGAGCCAGCTGGTGTGCCGCCCCGCGAAGTCGACCGACCCGAAGGTGGCCCGCAGCGGCAGTATCCCGACCAGGCCGAGCAGCGCCAACGCGGTCGCTCCGACCGCCATGCCGAGGCTGGCCATGGTGACCGAGGGCAGTTCGTCGTCGACCTGGGCGGCGAGCACGAAGTACGCGGCCAGGCCGACCGCCGCGCCGAGGCCCCAGAGCACGCCGACCGGGTCGAGGCGACCGGCGCCGGTCAGGTCGAGGACGAAGGCGAGCCCGCCCAACGCCGCGACCGAACCGACCACCGTGAGTCGCCGGGGTCGCTGCCGGTGCACCAGCCACATCCAGGCCACGACGAGGACGATGCCGAGGTATTCCAGCAGCAGGGCGACGCCGACCGGCAGGTACCGCACGGCGTTGAAGAAGCATGCCTGCGCGGTGGCGACGCCGAGCAGCCCGAATACACCCACCTGGTTGAGGGTGCGGCGCAGTACGTGGCCCCTGCCACGCAGCGCCAGCACGGCCGGCACGGCGAGCACCAGGGCGGCGATGCCGACCCGGGCGATCACCACTGCCTCGGCGGACCACCCGGCTTCGATCAGCGAGCGGGCGAAGGTGCCCGAGGTGGCGAAGGTGACGGCCGACAGGAGAGCCAGCCCGAGCCCGGCACCAGCGGTTCGTTGCTGCATCGATTCTTCCCACCAGACGCCGTCACGATCAAAGTATTCTTATGCCAGTGACGCTAACGGACCGCCGAGACAGGAGTCAAGTTGCTTTTCGCTCATGACACCGAGTGTGGGCTGGTCGCCGCCACCGCGCTGGTCAACACCGACGGTCGGGACGGCGAAGGGCTGCCGGACATCGCCGCCCTCGACCGGTTCCTCCTGAGATACGGCTGGACCGGCCGGCACGAACGCACCAAGGCCGAACTCGACGCGGTCCGCGCGCTGCGACCCCGGCTACGCCGGATCTGGTACGCCGACGTCGACGAGGTCGTCGCCATCGTCAACGGGCTGCTTCGGGAATCCCATGCGCTGCCCCAGCTCATCCGGCACGACGACGAGCCGTACCACATGCACGCGGTGCCCCGCGACGCGCCACTGGTCACCCGGATGGCGGTCGAGGCGGCGATGGCGATCGCCGATCTGGTACGCGGCGACGAACTGGCCCGACTCGGGATCTGCGCTCACGCCGACTGCGACAACGTGCTGATCGACCTGTCGAAGAACCGTTCCCGCCGGTTCTGTGAGGCCGGCTGCGGCAATCGTGCGGCGGTCACCGCGTACCGGGCGCGGAAGGCGGCCACTCGCTCCTGAGCAGTTCGTATTCCACCTCACCGTGTTCGGTGCCCGGGATCGGGTCGGCGAAGTGCAGGTGGAAGGTGCGTAGGTAGCGCAGGCCGGTCTTCGCCATCACCGCCCGGGAGCGGGCGTTGACCGCCATGGTCTGCGCCCACACCCGACGTACACCCACCGTCTCGAAGGCGTGCCGGAGCAGAGCCCGGGAGCCCTCGGTGGCCAGGCCCCGCCCCCATGCCTCGCGGCGCAGCCGGTAACCCAACTCCCCCTCGGCGCCGTCGTCGGACGGGTCGAGCGCGAACCAGCCCAGGAACCCACCGGTCGACCGGCCCTCCGCCGCCCACCGGCCCAGCCCCGGAGTGTGGTCGTACCGGGCGAGGATGCGCGGCAGGTGCTCGTCGCGCACGGCTTCGCGCGGGGTCGGCACACCGCCGGTCAGGAAGCGCATGACCTCCGGGTCGGCGTCCAACCCGACCAGGTTGTCCACGTCGTCGGCGGTGAACCGGCGCAGCCGCAGCCGCTCCGTCTCCAGCAGCACCTCTGTGCTCATGCTCCGAATCATGGCGGCAGCCGGCCGGCCGGTCGACGGGTTATCCCGTCTACGCTAAGGCCGTGGTCAGGGGTCTGTTGCTCGACTTCTACGGCACCGTCGTGGAGGACGACGACGCGGTCGTGGCCGCGATCGCCGCCCGGGTGGCGACCGACGCCACGACACCGGTCACCCCCGAGGCTGTCGCGGCGGCATGGATGCGGGAGTTCGCCACGGTCGCGGAGGGCCCGCCGTTCCGGCTGCTGCGCGACAGCGCACCCGAGAGCCTGGCCCGGGTGATGGCCGAGGTCGGTTGCCCCGGCGACGCGGCGGCGCTCTACGCGGCCCACCACGCCAACTGGGGGCTGCCTCCGCTGCGGCCGGGCACCCGGAAGTTTCTCACCGGCCTCCGGCTGCCCGTCTGTGTGCTCTCCGACGCCGACCGGGCCGACCTGGCGGCGGTCGTCGCTCACCACGACCTGGCCTTCACCGCTGTCGTGACCAGTGAGGATGTCGGGGCGTACAAACCGGATGGTGCCATGTTCCGGCGGGCGCTCGCCGCGCTGGGGCTGGCCGCCGACGAGGTGCTGCACGTCGGCGACTCGCTGCGCACCGACGTCGCCGGGGCGCACGAGGCGGGCATTCGCGCGGTGTGGGTCAACCGGCACGGAATGCCGGCCCCGGCGGATGCCCCGGTCACCCACGAGATCACCGACCTGACCGGCCTGACCACGATCCTCCGCTGACCGGCACCCCTAGCCACCGGCGTCGCACTGCCGGAACATGGGCCAGCACAGGCGGCGCGCCGGCCGGCACCGCCGCGAGCAGGTTCAGGCGGAGAGGTCCGCGAGAGACCGGCCCGGCGCGTCAGCGCGGCGGCGCGGCCACAAAGGCACGCCAGGCGTACGGGTCGAAGGTGAGCACCGGCCCGGCCGGATCCTTGCTGTCCCGCACCCCGACCATCCCCGGCACATTGGTCGCCACCTCGACACACTGAGTCGTTTGGTCGCTGCGGCTGTTCTTCCGCCACACGGCGCCGGTCAACTCCATGACTCGGCAACCTCCCTCAGCAACTCGACGGACTCCTGCTGCTGCTGGCCCAACCCGACCGCGCTCACCATCGACGCCGAGTAGTTGACGGCCTTGGCCAGTTCCTCCTGACTCAACCCGCGCCGGGTCCGTGCCCGCCGCAGCTCGGCTACCAGGGAAGGCCGCCGCTGTCATCCGCCCGTCCGTCATCTCCAGCCGTCCTCCAGCGTCCGGTTGGTGTATTCACCGCCGCGCCGATCCGGCGACCCGGAACGCAGGGCGTCTCGGGCAGCCAGCGCGAACCCTTCCCACCGTCGTGGTGTCGTCACCAGACTGTGCAGTGCAACAACCCCCGGCCCACCCTCCGGCCGTTGGTGTCGCGGTGGGACCGCCCGCTCCCCCGGCCGGCGGTCCCACCAACCGGGGGCGATGACGTAACCGATTCAGCTTTCCAGGAGACGGCCCGATGCCCCGGCTCATCCGACGACGCCCGCCTGCCCTGTCCCGACCTACCGATCGGCCCACACCAACGCTGGTCGGACGCCTTCGCCGCCTCGGCCCCAGCCTGGCCCGCAACCGGCGCCTCCTGTCGGCCGCACCCTTCGGGCAGAACCGCCCCCGACCGGTGCCACTCGCGCCCCGGCACCGCCGCACCTGGCGCGCCTTCCGCCTATGGTGCTCGTGCGGGCCGGCTGGCTCACGCCGGCCCAGAGGTGGCGGGCCAACGGCGGCCGCTGGTGAGCACGGAGCCCCGGCCGCACCTGCCGTTACGCCCCATCTGACTTGCGAGCGGCGGCCCCAGGGCGGGTACGTCGCCGGTCAGGGGTGGGTCATGCGGAGCAGGTCGAGGGCCTCATCGAGCTGCTCCTCGGTGAGCTTTCCGGAGTCGACGTGGCCCCGGGAGATCACCACCTCGCGGATCGAGACCTGCTTGGCCAGCGCCTCCTTGGCGATCGAGGCGGCCTCGTCGTACCCAAGGTGACGGTTGAGCGGGGTGACGATGGACGGCGAGCCCTCGGCGTACGCCAGGCAGACGTCGGCGTCCGCGACCAGGCCGACCACCAGCCGGTCGGCGAAGATCCGGCTGGACGCGGCGAGCAGCTTGATCGACTCCAGCAGGTTGCGGCCCATCACCGGAAGCATGACATTCAGCTCGAAGTCGCCCTGCGAGCCGGCGAACGCCACCGTGGCGTCGTTGCCGATCACCTGCGCGCAGACCTGACGCATCGCCTCGGCGACCACCGGGTTCACCTTGCCCGGCATGATCGACGAGCCGGGCTGGAGGTCCGGGATACGCAGCTCACGCAGGCCGGCACGGGGGCCGGAACCCATCCAGCGGATGTCGTTGGCCATCTTGTACAACCCCACCGCGATGGTGCGCAGTTGACCGGAGGTCTCCACCAGCGCGTCCCGCGCGCCCTGCGCCTCGAAGTGGTTGCGGGCCTCGGTCAACGGCAGCCCGGTGGACTCGCGCAGCTTCTCGATGACCCGGGCGGCGAACCCGAACGGGGTGTTGATGCCGGTGCCCACGGCCGTGCCACCGAGCGGCAGCTCGGCCAGCCGGGGCAGCGCCGACTCCAACCGCTGGACGCCGTACCGGATCTGGGCCGCGTAGCCGCCGAACTCCTGACCGAGGGTGACCGGGGTGGCGTCCATCAGGTGGGTACGCCCGGCCTTGACCACCGTCTCGAACTCGGCCGCCTTCTCCTCCAGCGCCCCGGCCAGATGCTTCAGCGAGGGGATCAGATCCTCCACCACGAACTGGGTGGCGGCCAGGTGGATCGAGGACGGGAAGACGTCGTTGCTGGACTGGGAGGCGTTCACGTCGTCGTTCGGGTGCACCTCCCGGCCCAACTCCCGGCTGGCAAGGGTGGCGATCACCTCGTTGGTGTTCATGTTGGACGAGGTGCCGGACCCGGTCTGGAAGACGTCGACCGGGAACTGGTCGTCGTAGCCGCCGTCGGCCACGTGCGCGGCGGCGGCGGCGATCGCGGCGGCGACGTCCGCGTCGATTACGCCCAGTTCCCCGTTCACCTGCGCCGCCGCGCCCTTGATCTGGGCCAGCGCCTTGATCTGCGCCGGTTCGATGCCCCGACCCGAGATCGGGAAGTTCTGCACCGCGCGCTGGGTCTGCGCCCGCCACAGCGCCTCGGCGGGCACCTCCACCTCACCCATCGAGTCGCGTTCGATCCGGTAACCCGTTGCCTCTGGAGTCGTCACGCGTACCATCCTGCCGCGCCCCGGAGCTACCCGCTCAGAAGCCGCCAGAAAGCGGATGGGCGGTAGGCAGAGCGGGCACCCGACTCCGATCCGCCATCCACCAGGAGAATCCCGGCGACATCCAGCCCGCCACCCCAAGGATGCGTCAAGATCCGACGCCCGCAGGTCCCCCGAAGGCGCGCCCTGCGGCTGGCCGCCTTCTTGTTCCGCAAACTTCCCTATCAGCCTACATGCCTTGCCGTTCTGGAGGGCATTGGGCATGATAGGTAACTATGAGGGTAGAGGCGGTCGACTCCGCTAACGAGGGGACCTCCCTGTTCGGCACACCAGCAGGGGCGGGCCGTGTAGCGTGTCGTCCCCGGCGGGGCCGACCAGGTGGGAACCTGGTCAGCCCCATCGGGTCGTTCACGAAGCCGACGTCATGAGCTCGATCTACCGCTCCGAGAACGGACGCCGTGCGGTGGAGGAGCGTTACCGAGCATTCCTGCACGCCTGGCCCGTGCCATCGACGGAGTCGTTGCTGTCCACCCGCCAGGGTGACACCTTCGTCGTTTCCTGCGGCCCGCCCGACGCCCCGCCGGTGGTGCTGCTGCACGGTGGCGGGTTCAATTCGGCGGCCTGGTTGAGCGATGTCGCGGATTGGGCCCAGTCGCATCGGGTGTACGCCGTCGATGTGATCGGCGAGCCCGGTCTCAGCGCGCCATCTCGGCCGTCGCTGGAGTCGGATGCATACGCCGAGTGGCTCGATGACGTGCTTGACGGGCTTGGGATCACGCGGACGGCGTTCGTGGGCGCGTCGCTGGGCGGGTGGCTGGCGCTCGACTTCGCCATACGTCGACCGGAGCGGGTTGCGCGGCTCGCGCTGCTCGTGCCCGCTGGGATCGGGCGTCAGAAGCACGGCGCGCTCATCGCCTCGCTCCTCCTCGTGCCCTTCGGTAAGAGGGGTCAGCGTGCGGCTTACCGCTTCGTGCTCGGTCCCGCCTCCGCGTCGAAGGTGTCGGGGGCCGAGGCGGCCCTTCACCGAGACTTCGCCGACTACCTGCTGCTCATTCTGATGAACTACCGGATGCGACGCGAGCGGCTGCCGGTCTTCACCGATGAGCAACTGCGCCACCTTGATGCGCCGATGCTGGTCATTGCTGGAGCGAAGGATCGGATTCTGGACACCCACCACACCGCCCGCCGGCTGCGTCACCTGTGTCCCGACGCTGCCGTCACCCTGCTGCCCGACACGGGCCACATTCCCACCGGGTACGCCGAGACCATCCAGCGGTTCCTGACCGACGCAGACCAGGAATAACGGACCGGAGCGGAACGCCGTGTCCTGTCGACCGGCGACGGCTGCGCCCGGTTGCCGCCGCCCTGGTCGCCTACCGTTCCGGGGAGCCGGCCGACGTCCTACCGCCGGCCGACGGTGAGCACCGGCTTGGTGACCTCGGCGAAGAAGTCGTTGCCCTTGTCGTCGACCACGATGAAGGCGGGGAAGTCCTCCACCTCGATCTTCCAGACCGCCTCCATGCCCAGCTCCGGGTATTCGAGCACCTCGACGTGGCGGATGCAGTCCTGCGCCAGCCGGGCGGCGGGGCCACCGATCGAGCCGAGGTAGAAGCCTCCGTGCTGCTGACAGGAGCGGGTCACCTGGGCGGAGCGGTTGCCCTTGGCCAGCATCACCAGCGACCCGCCGGACGCCTGGAACTTCTCCACGTACGCGTCCATCCGCCCGGCGGTGGTCGGGCCGAACGAGCCGGAGGCGTATCCCTCCGGGGTCTTCGCCGGGCCGGCGTAGTAGACGGCGTGGTCACGTAGGTACTGCGGCATCGGCTCGCCGGCATCCAGCCGCTCGGCGATCTTCGCGTGCGCGATGTCCCGGGCGACGACCAGCGGGCCGGTCAGCGACAGCCGGGTCTTCACCGGGTACTTCGACAGCTCGGCGCGGATCTCGTCCATCGGCCGGTTCAGGTCGACCCGGACCACCTCGGCGGCGTCCAGCGTCTCGTCGGTGACGTCGGGCAGGTAGCGCGCCGGGTCGGTCTCCAGTCGCTCCAGCCAGACCCCCGACGGTGTGATCTTGGCAACCGCCTGCCGGTCGGCGGAGCAGGAGACGGCGATCGCCACCGGGCAGGACGCGCCGTGCCGGGGCAGCCGGACCACCCGCACGTCGTGACAGAAGTACCGGCCGCCGAACTGCGCGCCGATGCCGAAGTTGCGGGTCAGCTCCAGCACCTCCGCCTCCAGCTCCAGGTCACGGAAGCCGTGGGCGGTCATCGAACCGGAGGTGGGCAGGGTGTCCAGGTACTTGGCGGAGGCGTACTTCGCGGTCTTCAGGGCGTACTCGGCGGAGGTGCCACCGATGACGACGGCCAGGTGGTACGGCGGGCAGGCCGAAGTGCCGATGAGCCGCAGCTTTTCCTCCAGGAACTGCATCATCCGGGTCGGGTTCAGCAGCGCCTTGGTCTCCTGGTAGAGGTACGACTTGTTGGCCGAGCCCCCACCCTTGGCCATGAACAGGAACTTGTACGCGTCCGGGTGACCGTCCGGGTCCTCGGCGTACAGCTCCACCTGGGCCGGCAGGTTGCTGCCGGTGTTGCGCTCCTCCCACATGGTCAGCGGGGCGAGCTGCGAGTAGCGCAGGTTGAGCCGGGTGTACGCCTGCCACACGCCGCGCGAGATCGCCTCGGCGTCGCCGCCGTCGGTGAGCACGTGCCGGCCGCGCTTGCCCATCACGATGGCCGTGCCGGTGTCCTGGCACATCGGCAGCACGCCACCGGCGGCGATGTTGGCGTTGCGCAGCAGGTCCAGGGCGACGAACCGGTCGTTCGGCGAGGCGGCCGGGTCGTCGATGATCGACCGCAGCTGGGCCAGGTGCGCGGGACGCAGGAAGTGGGCGATGTCGTGCATCGCCTCGGCGGTCAGCGCGGTCAGCGCGGCCGGCTCCACGGTCAGAAACCGGCGGCCCCCGGGGCCGTTGACGACGTCGACGCCCTCGTCGGTGACCAGCCGGTACTCCGTCTGGTCGGGGCCGGTCGGCAGCAAGGGGGCGTACGAGAACGCGGCGGCACTGCTCATGACGGGAAAGCCTAGGGCAGACCGGTCGATCGGTGACACCCGCCGGGTGGGTCGTGGGAGTCCGTGTCCACCGGCCGGGCGGGGCACGCTCAACCGTCGGCGCAGAGTTCCCGTTTCGGCCCGCAACTGTCCCGCGGGCCTGGGATCTGGTCACCGCCGGGCGCGGGAGCGTCGGCCTCGTCCGCCCCGTCGGGGCGGGGAGCGGGCGGCCCACCGGCGCCGGTGCCGAACCGGACGTAGCCGATCTCCCGGCCCTCGCCGATGACCATCCCGCCCGGCCCGACCGCGAGCGCGTTCGCACTGCTGCGCAACACCACCAGCTCACGGCCGGTCCGCGGGTCGAGCGCGATCAGCCGGTTCGGTTTCTCCCCGGTGAGCACCGCCGCGTACGGGGTGAGAGCGCCACCGGCCCGGTCACTCGCGGGCCGGGTCCACCGCGCCTTCGCCGCGCCGAGTTGGCGGCCGACGACCGACCGCTTGTCGGCGGCGCGGACCAGCGCGTACCGGTCGTCGACGGCGAGCAGCCGTTCGCCCTCGGCGGTGGCCAGCAGCAGCCGGCCGTCGTATCCGTCGAGGACCACCTCCCGGCCGTCGGGGGCGATGCCGGTCAGCACGTTCCGGGCGCCCTGCGGGTCCTGGCGCTGGACGCAGCCGGCGCTGTCCGCGGTCCGCACGTTCACTCCCGCGCGCCGCCACACCTCCTCGCCGGTGGCCGTGTCGCGGGCGGAGACGGTGTACTGGCAGGAGCCGTCGCGAGACACGGCGGTGATCCGGAGTAACCGGCCGCCGATCACCGCCAGCCGCTCGTCCCGGCCGGGTTCGAGGTTCTGCACCACCCGCCCGCCGGCGGTGTCCACCACGTGTACCCGACCGTCCACCGGGAAGCCGAGCAGCGGGGGCGCGGGCTCGGGGCCGGCCACCCCGGCCTCGACGCGGGGCGTGGTGAAGCGCCGGGTGCCCAGCAGGTTCGGGTTGTCGGCGAAGAGGCCGCTGCTCACCCCGGGCAGGAACGCCGTCCAGCGGGGCGCGGTGCCGCGCGGATCCCAGGCGGATAGGGTGCAGTCGGTCGCCTCGACGCATCGCGCGTCGAGCAGCATGTTCCGGTACGTCCAGACGGCCACCGCGTCGTCGTCGCGCCGGCGCACCACCCCGGTCGCGGGGTCGAGCAGCTCGTACCCCTTGACCAGGAGCTTGCCCACGGCGACGACCGCGTCCCGGTCGCCACCGGCCACCGCCGCCCAGTCGGCCTTGCGTTCCCACAGCTGCGTCCCGGTGGTGAGGTTGCGCGCCTCCACCCGGGTCCGCTGCTCGACCACCACCGTGTCCCCGGCGATGGTGACGCTCTTCGGCGTGCCGCCGACACGCTGCTGCCAGACCACGTCCGGCTCGGAGATCGGCTTGCGGCTGCCGACCCAGTCCCACACGGCGGGGAACGGGTTCCAGACACCCGTGGCGGCGAGGACGACCACGACGACGAGCCCGAGCAGCAGCCACCCACGCACGCCGAGCTTCGACACACCGCACACGGTAGCGATGCTCGCCGCATCCCCGGCCTTGTCGGTCGGAGTGTCGCCGCCCTTTCTTCGCGCGGGCCTCAGCGCCGGACGGCGGAGTGGACCAGCGGGAGGGTCCGGTAGGGGATCTGCTCGGCCAGGGCGATGATGGTGGAGGCGCGGCGGATGCCCTCGCACGAGACGATCTGGTCGATCACCCGTTGCAGGTCGGCGTTGGAGCGCGCCACGATCCGGCAGAGCAGGTCACTGGAGCCGGTGATGGTGTGCGCCTCCAGCACCTCGGGGATGGCGGCCAGGTGGGCGGTGACCGGGTCGTGCCCGTGCCGTTGGCTGATCTCCAGGGTGACGAAGCTGGTCACCGCGAAGCCGATCGCCGCCGGGGAGACCTCCGGCCCGAAACCGCCGATCACCCCCCGCGCGACGAGCCGGTCCAGCCGGGCCTGGGCGGTGCCCCGGGCCACCCCGAGGCGGCGGGAACACTCCAACACCCCGATCCGCGGCTCCTCGGTGAGCAACTGGATCAACCTGGCATCGAGCTCGTCGAGCTGTGCATGTTGTCCACCGTTCATGCGCCGGCACTCTACCGAATGTGCAGACTGACCAGCGAAATCGGTGACAGTTGCCCAGTCCGGGCGGGGCGGTGATAGTCCCCCGCAAGAGCGCAGGAACGGCGGCCCACGAGGCCGGCCGGTACGCGAGGGAGACCACCATGACGCAGGCGATCGACCGTCCGACCGACGACGTCGACATCGACCAGCTCGTCGGCGCCGTCGACCACGACATCAGCCACGACCCGTTCCCGGTCAGGGGCCTCGACCACGTGCACTTCCTGGTCGGCAACGCCAAGCAGGCCGCGCACTACTACTCCACGGCGTTCGGCATGACCTGCGTGGCGTACCGGGGGCCGGAACAGGGTTACCGGGACCACGCCCAGTACGTGCTGACCAGCGGATCGGCCCGGTTCGTGCTGACCGGCGCGGTCCGCCCGCACGCCGAGGGCGCCGACCACGTGGCCCGGCACAGCGACGGGGTCAGCGACATCGCGCTGGAGGTGCCGGACGTGGACGCCGCGTACGCGCACGCCGTCGGGCAGGGCGCGACCGGCCTCGTCGAGCCGCACGACGTCGCCGACGAGCACGGCACCGTCCGGCTGGCCGCCATCGCCGCGTACGGCGACACCCGGCACACCCTGGTCGACCGGTCCCGCTACACCGGCCCGTTCCTGCCCGGCTTCGTGGCCCGCGCGCCGATCGTGGACCGGCAGCCGATGATCGACGCCGGACTCCAGCCGAAGCGGTTCTTCCAGGCGGTCGACCACGTGGTCGGCAACGTCGAACTGGGCCGGATGGACGAGTGGGTGGACTTCTACCGGCGGGTCATGGGCTTCACCAACATGGCCGAGTTCATCGGCGACGACATCGCCACCGACTACTCCGCGCTGATGAGCAAGGTGGTCGCCAACGGAACCCGCAAGGTGAAGTTCCCGCTCAACGAGCCGGCGATCGCCCGTAAGAAGTCGCAGATCGACGAGTACCTGGAGTACTACCAGGGGCCGGGCGCGCAGCACATCGCGGTGGCCACCAACGACATCCTGGCCAGCGTCGACGCCATGCGAGCGGCCGGTGTGGACTTCCTGCACACCCCGGACTCGTACTACGACGATCCCGAGCTGCGCGCCCGCATCGGCAAGGTGCGGGTGCCGATCGAGGAGCTGAAGGCCCGCCGGATTCTCGTCGACCGGGACGAGGACGGCTACCTGCTCCAGATCTTCACCAAGCCGGTGCAGGACCGCCCGACCGTCTTCTTCGAGCTCATCGAGCGGCACGGCTCGCTCGGTTTCGGCAAGGGCAACTTCAAGGCGCTGTTCGAGGCCATCGAGCGGGAACAGGAGAAGCGCGGCAACCTGTAACACTGTCGAGCGTGACCCAGCCTCCGACGTACCCGACGCCGCCGGCCGGCGGGCAGCCGCCCGCCGCCGGCGGCTTCGCGCCGCCCACCGGTCCGACCCCCCAGGGGTACGCGGTCCCACCCCAGTACGCCCCGCCGGGCTGGGCCCTGCCGCCCGGGTACGCCGGTCCCCCGCCCGGGTACACGGGGCCGCCGCGTCCGGCGCTGGCTCCGAACGGGCAGCCGCTGGCAAGCTTCGGTGACCGGCTGTTGGCCTTCCTCCTCGACTCGGTGATCCTGGGTGGGGTCGCCACCGTCCTCGCCATCCCCGCGATCGTGGTGTTCGTCGCGGTGATCACGCCCGAGCTGACCGTCACCGCCCCGGACGGCACGCCCGTGGCGAACCCGGTCACCGACGTTCTGCTGCCGCTGCTGGCGCTGGAGGCCGGGCTGCTCGTGGTGATCTTCGCGTTGTCCTACGTCTACCAGGTCGAGTTCGTGCGCAGGACCGGGCAGACCGTCGGCAAGCGGGTGCTGAAGCTCAAGATCGTGCCGGTCGATCCGGCCGCCCCGCTCAGTCGGGGGATGCTGGCGAAACGCTGGCTGGCCCAGCAGGGCGGCGGGCTCATTCCGGGGTTCAGCTACCTCGACGGGCTCTGGCAGCTCTGGGACAAGCCCTGGCAGCAGTGCCTCCACGACAAGTTCGCCCGTACGGTCGTCGTTAAGGTTGCTCCGTGAGTGTGCAGCCAGGCTGGTACGTCGACCCCGCCGAGCCGACCACCCGACGGTGGTGGGACGGTGAGGGCTGGGTCGGGCGGCCGATTCCGCTCGACGTCACCCCGCCGGAGGGTCCGCCGCCGGAGGAGGAGCCCACCCCCGAGCCGGCCCCGACCACCGGGGCGCCGCCGCAACACGCCCCGGGCCAGCCGCCCGCCGGCGGGCCGTCGAACATCCAGCCTCCCGCCGGCTGGTCGCCGGCTCCGGGACAGCCTCCCGCCGGGGGCTGGCGGCCGGTTCCGGGACAACAGCCCGGCGGGTGGCCGCCGGCCGCCGGCCCCGGGCACCCCCAGGGGCCGCCGCCCGGCTGGCCGTACCCGACCTGGCCGGGCCGCCCACCGCTGCCGCGTCCGCACGGGTTTCCGCTGGCCTCGTACGGGGCTCGGCTGGTCGCCCGCCTGATTGACTTCGGCATCCTGTTCCTGCTCAGCCTCGCCGTGAACGGCTGGTTCATCTGGCGTTACGTGCAGGAGGTCTCGCCCTACCTCAGCGAGGCGTTGCGGCGGGCGATGGCCGGCGACACCTCCCGGGAAGGGCTGCCGACGGTCGGTCAGCAGGCCGACGGGCTGCTGCTGGCCATCCTGCTGATCACCACCGCGCTCTGGTTCGCCTACGAGGTGCCGGCGATGGCCGCCGGTGGGCAGACCGTCGGCAAGCGGCTGGCGCGGGTGCGGGCCGTACCGGTCGAGGCGGACCAGCCGCTCGGCTTCGGCCGGGCCGCCCGCCGGTGGAGCACCCTCGGCCTGCCCACCCTGCTCTGGTACTGCCTCTGCTTCGGCCTGGTGCTCCAGTTCGTCGACGCCGTCTCCGCGCTCTTCGACCACCCGCTCCGGCAGGCGCTGCACGACAAGCGCGCCCGGACCGTGGTGGTACGGCTGCCGCGAGCTGAGCCCACCCCTGCCGCCC
>NZ_SMJY01000115.1:0-19704 GCF_004348355.1 Micromonospora sp. KC721
GGCCAGCCGAGAAACCGGTCGAACATGTCCGCGGCGCTGCCCGTCACGGCCGGGTTCAGCCGGTGCAGATCGTCGATCGCGTCGTGCAGGCAGCCGGCCAGGTAGAGGAACAGGCTCACCGGCACTTCCCGGTACTCGGACAGGAGCGCGAGCTTCGCCGCGCCGCACGGCCAGGGCTGCCCACACCGACGGCACAGCCACAACGGACGCATCGGCAGATGCTCAACCCCGGCCGGCGCGCCCCGGTACGCCACACCACGGCGCTGCGGCCCGGTCACCGACGACTGCCCTCGCGGGCCTGCTGCTCGAACAGCCGACGCCACACGTAGGTGAACAGTGGCGGATCAGCAGGCCGTACCTGTCCCTGCGAGGACGTCCACCCGGGCTCGGGACGCCGGCACCGACCAACCATCGCGTTACGCGAGACGTACACCGTCATGCCGCCACCGCCATCCGAGACGATGAGCGGTGGGCTCGCCGGGGGAAAAGCGAGCCCACCGCCGCACCACGGCGGCTGGGAGCAGCCCGCCGATCACCCACCCACGCAGCCCTCATGGCAGTACGCAGGTGGGGAAGACGCCGAGACAGTTCGCTTCTGGACAGGGCGACCCGGCGGCCCAAGCCGCGCCGTAGTGTGCCCGTCATCGATCCCTCCATCTGCAGCTCCCTGTCAGCCATCCCCGACATCGGCATCGACACGCGCCGGTGATCCGGGGTGAACTGAACGTAGGGGCGAGCTGTACGGAGGACCGGGAAAATCCGTACCGGCTCCGGCAGCCATCAGCGGGCAGGGTGATGGTGTGCGAGGGATGACAGACGACATGACGATCGGCCAGCGCGTCGCCTTCTACCGGCGCAGGCGAGGCCTCACCCAAGAAGTGCTGGCCGGTCTGGTCGGCAAGACACCGGAGTGGTTACGCAAAGTCGAGACGAACCGGGCCGACCTGGACCGACTGTCGGTCATCCGAGCGATCGCCAAAGCCCTCGACGTATCCCTCGGGGACCTGATCGGCGCACCGCGCCTGTTCGAGTGGTCCGACGACTCAGGTCGCGAGACCATCCCCGCCTTACGCGCCGCACTCCATGACTACCGGCACCTCGCGCCGACGCTGGCCAGCACGGCCATCGTCGAGGCACCCGACCTACGTGAGATCGAGAACGACGTCGCCGAAATCTGGACCGCCTACCAGCACTCGCGCTACGGCACCCTCGCCCGCCGGCTCCCCTACCTGATCCACGACTGCCTCACCGCCACCGAGGCGTACGACGGAGACGACCGCGAGCGCGCACACGCCATGACCGCCTACGCCCACCAACTCGCCGCGTTGTTCCTCACCAAGCTCGGCGAAGGCGACCTCGCCTGGACCGCCGCCAGTCGAGGTCTGGCCGCCGCCAACTCCAGCCACGACCATGTCGTCATCGGCTCACTCAGCCGCTCCGCCGCACACTCGCTGGCATCCATCGGCGAATACGCCCAAGCCCGCGGCCTCGCCGCCACTGCGGCGCAGTTCCTCGAACCACAGCTCGCCAAGCCCACGCCGCAACTGCTGTCGGTCTACGGCAGCCTGCACCTCGTCTGCGCGCTGGCCGCCGCCCGAGACGACGACCGCTCCTCCGCGGACACCCACATCGCCGAGGCCGATGCCGCCGCGCAGCGGCTCGGCAACGATGGCAACCACGTGTGGACCGCGTTCGGGCCGACCAACGTGTCAATCCACAAGACGACCGTGGCGATGGAACTGGGTGACGTGCAACGCGCCATCGCCATCGGCGTTCCGCTCGACACCGGCACCCTGCCCGTCGAGCGGCAGGTCAGGCACGCCATCGAAACCGCCCGAGCCCTCGCCCGGTGGAACCGCATCGACGACGCGCTCGCCGCGCTCCTGGACGCCGAGGTCATCGGCCCGGACCAGGTGCGCTACCACCGGCTCTCCCGCGACCTCGTCCGGGACATCCTCACCCGGCCCCGGCCACCCCGACTGGCCGTCGAACTCAGTGACCGGATGGGCGTCCGGTCGGGAGGCCCACGCTGGTAGCTGTGCTCAGACCAGCCGGCTCGTGTAGCCGGCCGCCACCAGGCGCTCGAAGGCAGCTCGCACGTCGCCGGGCACCTCCTGCGGGATCGCGAAGCCGCGCTCGGCGTACACCTCAATCCGCTGAGTGTCGCCCACCAGCATGTCCACCACCCGCCGCAGGTCGCCGATGCTGCGCACGTAGTCGTCCAGTTCGAGAGGGTTCGACGCGCACACCACGTCGACCTCCGGCCACATCAGCCTGCACGTAGCGTAGGCCCGACGCTGCTGGTAGGGCCGCGACATGATCAGAACCGACTGCACCGGGATCTGCCGTTCAGTGAGGAGCTTGCGCGAGTACTCCAGGTTCTGGGCGGTGTTCGTCGCACGCGGTTCCACGAGAATCGCTTCCGCAGGTACGCCCTGCTCGACGGCGTACTCGCGATAATGCACCGCTTCACCCCGTGGGAACCGTTCGACGGTCGTCGGGGCGTTCGCGCCAGTGAACACGATCCATGGGAACAGGCCCTCGTGAAACAAGCGGGTCGCGATGACAGCCACGCCGAGATCATGACTACCCAACCCGATCCCCACGTCGCACGGGCGCAACTCGTGGTGCATGTCGTGGTAGCGCCACAACGTCTCCACGTCCGCCCGGATCGCGTCAGGGATCGCCTCGGCCCGTGCCGCTGCATGCCGGTTCATCAGCACCTACCGGACAGGGCCGTCACCGAGCACCCTCGTCGGACCTACCCAGGGCCGCCAGCCCCGCCCTCGCCACCTCCAGAGGAACGATGGCGGCCACCGGCTCGTCCCGCTCACTCAGGTAGACAACCTGCCCCTCACGCACGCTCCGCAGTAGTTCAGGTAGCACAGCCGACAGCGGAAGGTCGTCAGGCGTGGCGTAGGTCCGGTCCGCACTGGGTTCCCTCATCCCGCCAGGGTAGGGGTAGTACGGCAGCGGGACGACGTTGGCTCCAGCACCACGCCGCCTGCCTTGCCAAAATGAGCACGTTGGTGGCGGTCGAAACATCGCGACGTAGTGAGGTCAGGATCCGACCTCGATGAGGCGGAGCCTGCCACTCTCGCCCGGCACCTGCCACACCTGCTCATTGGGCCAGTAGCGATACAGCATCTCCCTGGTGGTCACCGCGATCTGCGGTCGCAGGGGACTACGGACCACGTCGTCCAGCAGATGCTCCTCCCGCTCGGCGTCCTGCGCGATCATCAACACCGCTCCGACAGGCACCGCTCGGTCGGTACGCCGATAGCCGCTCAGCAGCCCACCCAACCCCCACGTCCGCCGCTCATGCTCGGCGACAACGTCACCGACCGGGCCACGATCGACATGCACCAGGAACCGCAGGCATCGTCCGTCCTCCAGCCAAACGCCGTAGCCGTCGGCACGCAGCAGCGCCAGGTCGTGCTGGCGCAACCACGCCGAGGTCTCCATGGTCGCCAGCCACTGAAACAGCTCGCACTGCCCCGGGCAGCGGCGCGACACCTCAAGCAACGGCAGGAACAGCAACGCGCCCGCCGCGTTGGAAGGCCGGCGACCGAGCGCCTACGTGTGCCCGACCTGCGAGGTCACGAACTACGACCCCTACCTGGAAGACAAACGGCCACTGTGGGATCACCTGCACTACCTTGCCGGCCTCATCACCAAGCGCGGTGGTGGCCCTCGGCGCAGCGTCTACGCCCAGTTCGCCGTCTGGCTCGGAGGAAAAGCTCCAAAGGGACGACGTCGACATCCACCAGTTGCAGGAGTGCCTCCAGTACACCGCCAAGTGGGCGCAACCACTCTGCGACGGCCATTGCGGCAGCGACGCCCTACCCAGCGCCGACGCCGAGTCATCCTGACCGGCAGGACCGAACGGTAGACCTGCCCCCGCTGGTAGTGCCGCCGGCATTACCAGTTCAAGTTAGGTGGCGCGCTACGCGTCGTTCTCTGCGGCGATTAGTGCAGCCTCATGTGCCTCCAGTCGGTAGCGCATCTTACTCACGACCGCGACGCTGCAAACCTGCCCTTTCCGTCGCATCGGACCGACGAAAGGAGAGGCTAGTCGGTCCTCTTTGGGGCTTCGCGCTACACGATCGCTCGGTAGCATCCGGTCGTTGCCCTGGATCTCCGACTCGTCAAGGGCAGGGGCATACAGGTATGCATACGGCACCTTTCTCATCTGTTCACAAGAAGGAGTATGCTTAATGGATTTCGATGAACGGGTCGCCGCGCTCGCCACGAAGGTCCGGAACCAGCGAGACGCAATTCAGACGGAAGAAGCTGCCAAGAATGCTTTCGTCATGCCGTTCATCTCAATGATCCTCGGCTACGACGTCTTCGATCCACTGGAGGTCATACCGGAATTCACCGCCGACGTCGGGACCAAGAAAGGAGAGAAGGTAGACTACGCGATCATGCGTGGCGGTGAGGTACAGATCCTCATCGAATGCAAGCAGCCGCGCGACTCCCTCAAGATTGAACACGCATCTCAGCTTTATCGATACTTCTCCGTTACGAATGCACGGATCGCCGCCCTCACCAATGGTCAGGTCTACCACTTCTACACCGATCTCGATGCCCCAAACAAGATGGATACCAAGCCCTTCCTCGTGCTGGATTTGGAAGATATCGACGACACCCTCCTGCCGGAATTGCGGAAGCTCACAAAGGAAGTTTTCGATCTCGACTCCATCATCAGTGCAGCCGAGGAGTTGAAATATCTCGGCCAGATCAAGCGTTCGATGGCGGCGCAGTTCAAGGACCCTGAGGATGAGTGGGTCAGATTCTTCGCGACGAGAGTGTTCGAGGGTTCGTTCACTCAAAAGAGGCGTGAACAGTTCAGGTCACTCGTTGCCAAGGCCGCCTCGCAGTTCGTCAGAGATCAAGTGAACGAACGACTGAAGGGTGCACTCTACACAAGCCTTCCCAAGCAGACCACCGAAGCCCCCTCCGAAGTGCTCGAGAGCGAAGAGGTCGCGTTGAGCGATGTCGCACGCGATACGGAGGTGGAAACCACGCTTGAAGAACTTACCGGCTACCAGATAATCAAGGCAATCGCATGCAGCGAGGTCAAACCCCAACGCATTGTGGGCCGTGACGCCAAGTCCTACTTCGCGGTCATTCTTGACGACAATAACCGCAAACCCATTGCGCGACTGCATTTCAACGGAAAGACCCGGAAGTACGTTGGGACGTTCGACGCCAACAAGACAGAGACTCGCCATATGATCGACTCTATTGACGATATCTATCTTCACGCTGACGCAATACGAAGTGCGGTAAGGGCTTTCATGGGCGAGGGCGACCGAAAGAACCTTTGAGGGCTCTTCGGGGTTGTGGAAGCCGTAGGCGATCTTCTCGCCATCAGTCCGGATCGTAGGGGCATCCGCGTGGGCTTGCCCAGCGTGAAGGGTGGATACGGCACAACGGCGGAAGAGCGTGCCCGACTACTGGAAGCGCTCGATCGACACCGTCTCCACCAGTCCCGCCCGGACCTCAGCCTGATCTGGGGAACCGTGTGCGAGCCGACCAGTTCGCAGGCTGACCCGTCCAGCCTCGTCGTGGACCTCCGACGACCTCCGGACGGGTGGACTCCCACCGGGAACCTGCTCGTCGCGCTGCCCGGCAAATGGACCACCGCCTGGCACTGCGCCGACCAGGTGGTCGACGCACTCATCTGACGGGCGAGGCCCGAGCTATCCGATGCCGATGGCGTCTCTCACCCGCTCCAGCAATGGCCTGGTCTGCTTGCGGGCCTTGTCCGCGCCGTGGGCAAGCAGGTCGTCCAGCTCACTACCCTGCGCCATCAGCGCCTCGTAGCGTTCCCGAAGCGGCGCGAACTCAGCGACAAGCGCGTCGGCGAGCTGTGCCTTCACCTCTCCCCAGCCCATCCCACCGGCCGACAGCCGCGCCCGTGTCTCGGTGACCACGTCAGCCGCACCGAACCGTTCAAGCAGCTTGAAAACGGCAGCCGAGTCGGGGTCCTTCGGTTCCTCCACCGGCACGCTGTCGGTCGGGATACGCCGGATCAGTTTCCGCAGGCTGGGCTCTGGCGCGAACAGAGGGATCGTGTTGCCGTACGACTTGCTCATCTTGCGACCGTCGGTGCCGGGCAGCGTGTGCGCCGACCCCTCATCCGGAATGACAGCAGCGGGGATCTTGAACTTGAACCGGTCCCCGTACACAGCGTTAAAAGAGCCAGCGATGTCCGCGGCGTACTCGACATGCTGGACCTGGTCGCGACCGACGGGCACCACATCGGCATCCATGATGAGGATGTCGACCGCCATCAGCACCGGGTAGTTGAACAGACCCATGTTCACGCCGGCGTCAAGATCCTCCTTGCCAGCTTCCCGGTTGCGGTCACGCGACGCCTTGTAAGCGTGCGCCCGGTTCATCAGGCCCTTACTGGCCATGCACGCCAGGATCCAGTTCAGCTCGAAGATCTCCGGGATGTCCGACTGGCGGTAGAACGTGGTGCGATCCGGGTCGAGCCCGGCCGCCAACCAGGTGGCCGCCACGGATCGGGTGTAGTGCCGCAACTGATCACGGTCGCGGATCGTCGTCAGCGCGTGATAATCCGCGATGAAATACAGCGACTCGTAGCTGTCGGCCAACCGCAGCGCCGGCAGGATCGCGCCGATGTAGTTGCCCAGATGCGGCTCACCGGTCGGCTTGATGCCGGTCAGCGATACCCTTCGCGCCGTCGAACCCATGGGCATGACATTACCGTGACCAGCCGTCGATCTTCCGTCCTCATTGGCTATCGCCGCGTACCGAGATGCTCCTGTTGCCGTTCGCAAGGCCGAGCAGCGACGGCAACTCCGCCATGCTCCTGAAGGCGCCAACCGGCCCCGACGTGGAGCCATCGGGCGCGTACCGCAGCACGCGCATTCCCGCGCTACGTGCGGCTGCCACCCCGGACTCGCTGTCCTCGACAACGACGCAGCGGGCAGGCGGGACGCCCATCCTGGACGCGACCAGCAGAAACAGGTCAGGAGCCGGTTTGCCGCGGGCAACCTCGGCGGCCGTGAAGATCCGGCCCTCGAAGTACGCCGCCAGGCCGCAGGTGCCCAGGGTCAACGCGACCTTCTCGGGCCGCCCGTTCGACGCCACGCAGGCGGGGACACGAAGCTGCTGCAGCACCGGGACGATGCCGGGCACCGGCGTCACCTCGGCACGCAGCGCGGCATCAACCGCGACGGTCAGCGCGTCGAACCAACCGGACGGGACAGCACCACCAAGGCGATCGGCGATCAACCGGGCCGCCGCCGCTTGGTCGACCCCGGCGAACGTACGAGTGCACTCCTGGTCGGTGATCTGGATTCCCAGCTGCCGCATCCGGTCGGCGAGTACCCGGCTGACGATCGGCTCGCTGTCCACCAACACCCCGTCACAGTCGAAGATGACGAGATCGACCCGGCCATGATCACTCATCGGTGATCGCCTCCCTTCCAGGCCGCGTCGCACCAGTAACGGCCGGTCCCCGCATCGCCGGCAGGGTCCATCGGCTCTCGAGCACCACCGAGCCACCACCCACCACCGGCGTACGCGAAAAAGGCCCCGACCGGCAGAGAACTACCAGGTCAGGGCCTTGCTCGTTGGTGCGCCGCCAGGGACTCGAACCCCGAACCCGCGGATTAAGAGTCCGCTGCTCTGCCAGTTGAGCTAGCGGCGCTCGTTGGCAACGGGGAGAAGATTACACGGCCCCCGAGCGCTCTTCCAAATCGGGTCCCCTCCTCCCCTCTTCGGCTGAGCTTATCGGGCAGATGCTCGCAAACACCCCATAGCCAGGTTGGGCGGGGCCGAGTACTTGACGGCGATACGGCACCATGTCGCCAGGCACGCGAGAACTGAGGTGGGAATGGGCAGGTTCACGCGGGTCGGGGCGAAGGTGGGCGCCCTGGCTCTGGTGGCGTCGTTGGCACTGACCGGGTGCGGTGACGCCGAGAAGCAGGCCGAGTTCGTCGGCGGGAGCAGCGCCACCCCGGGCACGGGCACGGGGACGGGGACGGGCACCCCGCCGTCGGCGCCTTCGGGCGGGACACCATCCGCCGCAGCCGAGAGCCTGGCGGTCGTCCCGGCCGACGGGTCGAAGAACAAGCCGGTCAGTACGGAGATCAGCGCGACGGTCCCCGGCGGCGGGAAGGTGTCCTCGGTGACCCTGGCCTCGGCCGACGGCAAGCGGGTCGACGGGAAGCTGCGGGTGGACGGTTCCGCCTGGGTGCCGTCGGCTCCGCTGAAGTACGGCACCCGCTACACGGCGACGGTGACCGGCACCGGGTCCGGTGGTGAGGCCCGGCAGGGCACCAGCACGTTCACCACGATGGCGAAGCCGAAGTCGATGATCAGCTCCGGTCTCTACCTGTTCGACGACCGGACGTACGGCGTTGCCATGCCGGTGGTCGTCGAGTTCCACCCGGGTATCCCGAAGAAGGACCGCGCGGCGGTGCAGAAGCGGATGTTCGTCCGGACGGACCCGCCCCAGCCGGGCGCCTGGCACTGGGTCTCCAACGGCACCCAGGCCTACTACCGCGCTCCGGATTACTGGAAGCCGGGCACCACGCTGGACGTCCGGATCGCGCTGGCCGGCATTCCGCTGAGCAACGGCCGTTACGGCAACGTCGACCGGTCGGCCACCGCCAAGATCGGCCGGGCGTTCGAGATGACGGTCGACAACGCCACCAAGAAGATGACGGTGCGCCAGGATGGCCAGGTGGTCAAGACCATCCCGGTCAGCCTGGGCAAGAAGAAGACCCCTTCCTCCAGCGGCACGATGGTGGTGATGGAGAAGAAGGAGAGGACCGTCTTCGACACCATGGACGCGCCGGACCCGGACAACCGCTACCGCGTTGACATCGACTTCGCACAGCGGTTGACCTGGGGCGGCGAGTACATCCACGCGGCGCCCTGGTCCGAGGGGGTGCAGGGCCGGCGCAACGTCTCGCACGGCTGCGTCAACGTGTCCATGGCGATGGGCCGGTGGCTGTTCGACCAGACGAAGATCGGTGATCCGATCACCATCAAGGGCACCGAGCGTAGGCTCGCGCCGGGCAACGGCTGGACGGCCTGGGACCTGAGCTGGTCCGAGTTCGTCAAGGGCAGCGCCCTGCCGGTGCCGCGGGGCGGCTCCGGTCCGCTGATCTAGGGGCTGCGGGGTGGGTCGGCGACCGCTGGCCCGCCCTCGTGCCGAGGGCGTCCGGGCGCCGGTGGAGACGAACGTCACCCGCCCTGCCCCGCGTGCGCCGGTCGCCGCAGCCCACCGACGGCGTGTCGCCGTCGCGCGCCGCGCAACCCCTGGGCACCCGCGTGCGTCTGTGGGTAAGGATGGGGCATCGGGGATCACGACTGTGAGGACATAATGCCAGCTACCCACGACCGGCTGACTCGGCGTACCGGGCGGCGCCGTGCGCTCTCGGCGGGGCTGCTCGCCGCCACGCTCGCCTTCACCTCCGCCTGCACCGGCTCCTCGGGCGACAAGCCCTCGCCGGGCCAGAGCGCCGCGCAGGAGAGCGACGCCAAGGCTTCGGCCACCATCACCGAGCCGAAGGCGGACGCGACCGACGTCCCGGCCTCCACCGGCATCATCTTCACCACGAAGGACGCCGAGCAGACCACCGTCGAACTCAAGGACGCCGCCGGCACCCCCGTCAAGGGCACGCTCGCCGCGGACGGACAGAGCTGGCTGCCCACCGGTGCGCTGGAGTACGGCGGGACGTACACCGCGACCGTGACCGCGACCGGGGACGACGGCAAGCCGGCCACCGCGACCAGCACCTTCACCGTGATGGCCAAGCCCGCCAAGCAGGTCCGGATCACCAGCTTCCTCGGCGACGGCCAGGTCGTCGGCGTGGGCATGCCGCTGATCGTCCGCTTCGGCCGGGACGTCCCGGAGCAGTACCGCGACGACGTCCAGCGCCGGATGAGCGTCACCGCCACCCCGGCGCAGGAGGGCATCTGGCACTGGGTGAGCCCCACCGAGGTCCGTTACCGGCCCAAGGAGTTCTGGCGGCCGGGCAGCACCGTGTCGTACCGGGTGCAGGCCGGTGGCCTGCCCATGGGGGGTGGCTGGTACGGCCGCTCCGACCTGACGGTCGACATCAAGATCGGCCCGTCGCTGATCATGCAGGTGGAGAACAAGACCAAGCGGATGACGGTCACCAGGGACGGGAAGGTCGTCAAGACCATCCCGGTGAGCCTGGGCAAGAAGAGCACCCCGTCGTCCAGCGGCACCATGGTGGTGATCGAGAAGCTGCGCAAGACGGTCTTCGACACCCTGGACGAGCTCGGCCCCCAGGAGGGCTACCGGACGAAGATCGACTACGCCCAGCGGCTCACCTGGGGCGGCGAGTTCATCCACGCCGCACCCTGGTCCGAAGGTGTGCAGGGCCGGGAGAACGTCTCCCACGGCTGTGTGAACGTCTCGATGGCCGACGGGGCGTGGCTGTTCGCGAACACCCGTATCGGTGACCCAATCACCGTCAAGGGCACCGAGCGCAAGCTCCAGAACGGCAACGGCTGGACCGACTGGAACATGAGCTGGGACGAGTACGTCAAGGGCAGTGCCCTGCCGTACGAGCCGGACAGCGGGGCCGCGACCGGTGACGGGGCGAGCCCGACGCCCGACGCGGAGCAGGACGGGCAGAGCGCCACCCCGACCCCCTGACCGGCGACGGACGACGAAGGCCCCCTCCGCGTGGAGGGGGCCTTCGTCGTTGGGGTGACTGATGGGAATTGAACCCACGACAACCGGGACCACAACCCGGTGCTCTGCCAACTGAGCTACAGCCACCATGCCTTCCGCTCCGGTCGCCCGGGCGGGTGCGGACTAATAATAGCCACACCGGCGCCGGCTCCGTCCAGCGGGTTCGACACCCCGCCGGAGCCGGGTCGCGTCGCCCGCCTACAGCCCGGCGGCGATCCCCTTCGCGGTCTCCACGTCCGGGCCGGGCAGCGGCACGAAGATGGTGCGCCGGTAGTACTCCAACTCGCGGATGCTCTCCCGGATGTCGGCCAGCGCCCGGTGGGCGAGCCCCTTCTGCGGTTGCCCGAAGTACACCCGGGGGTACCAGCGCCGGCACAACTCCTTGATCGAGGAGACGTCGATCATGCGGTAGTGCAGGTGGGCGTCGAGGCGGGGCATGTCCCGGGCGAGGAAGCCGCGGTCGGTGGCAATCGAGTTGCCGCAGAGCGGGGCGGAACGCGGATCCTTGACGTGCTGGGTGACGTACGCCAGCACCATGTCCTCGGCCTCGGCCAGGGTGACCGTCGAGCGGCGGACCTCCTCGGTCAGCCCCGACTTGCCGTGCATGGTCCGGACGATCTCCGGCATCGCCTCCAGCGCCGCCTCGTCGGCGTGGATGACCACGTCGATCCCCTCGCCGAGCACGTTGAGGTCGGCGTCGGTGACCAGGGCGGCGACCTCGATCAGCGCGTCCCTGCCGAGGTCCAGCCCGGTCATCTCACAGTCGATCCAGACGAGTTGGTCAGCCACGCGCCACAGAGTAGTCGCCGCCCGGGTGCTCGCGCCTCGGCACCGTCGGCGGAGGAGACCGCTAGGGTTTCCCCGTGCCAGCCGAATCCGTCGCGTCGCCTGCCGTCACCACCGACGAGCAGCGGGCCCGTACGGTCCGTCGGGTCGTCACGGTACTGGCGCTCGCGACCGTGCTGCCGGCGCTCTACCTACCGGGCCTGAGCCACGACTTCCTCGACCTCAAGATCTACATGCGGGCGGTGGACTGGTGGCGGGCCGGCAACCCGCTCTACGACTACGTGCAGCCGGACCGGGTGCAGGGTGAGCTCTACTTCACCTACCCGCCGTTCAGCGCCTTGCTGCTGTGGCCGTTCGGCCTACTGCGCCTCGGTGCCGTGGTGACGGTCTTCACGGCGCTCACCGCCCTTGGCGTGGTCGTCACGACCCGCTGGCTGGTCGCCCCGGTGATCGCCCGGCACGGACTGCCCCGGGTGTTCACACTCGTCGTGGCGGTGCTGCTGGTCTTCGCGGCGGAGAGCACCCGGGAGACGATCACCTTCGGCCAGATCAACATGCTGCTGGTGGTGCTGGTCCTGGCCGACCTGCTCTTCGCCGTACCGCAGGCGCGGCGCTGGGCCGGCGTGGGCGTCGGTCTGGCCACGGCGCTCAAGCTCTTCCCGGGCATCTTCATCGTCTACCTGCTGGTGACCCGGCGGTGGCGGGCGGCGGCCGTGGCGAGCGCGACGGCCGCGGCGGCGACGCTGCTGGCGGCGGCGGTGGCGCCGCGCGACTCCTGGCGCTTCTGGACCCACGAGCTCTGGGCGACCAACCGGGTGGGCCGCACCGACTACACCGGCAACCAGTCGTTGTTCGGGCTGCTGAGCCGGATCGAGGTGCCGGCCGCGCCGAACCGGCTACTGTGGCTGGCGCTGGTCGCGGTGGTGCTCGGGTACGGACTGCACCGCGCCGCCCGGGCCGTGCGGGCCGGTGACGAGCTGACCGGGTTGACCCTCACCGGCCTGGTCGGCGGCCTGATCAGCCCGATCACCTGGACGCACCACATCTACTGGTTCATCCCGGCGGTGGTGGTGCTGGTGGACGCGGCGCTGGACGCCGACCGGGGCAGTGCCGAAGGGCTCCGCCGCCGACGCACACTCCTCGCGGTCGCGGTCGGCACCTCGGCGTTGATCATCTACGGTGTGGTGTCCTTCCAGGACTGGGGGGTGGCTCCGGCGCGTACCGACACGCCGTGGGAGTTCCTGCTGCGCAACGAGTACGTGCTGCTCTCTCTGGTGCTGTTGGTGGTGCTGCCGGTCCGCCGGCTCCCGCCACGCGGATAAAATCGCACCAATTGGACAGAAGTTTCCATGAGCGACCTTCCGCCGCTAATCTGACCACATCGGCACCGATCCCCCGGTGAGAGCGGCCCTCCGCGTCGGCAGCGCGGAGGGCCGCCCGCGTCACCGGACCCGCAGCGTCCCACCCGGGTGACCGGTTCGGAACGCTCAGCTCCGGTCCACCGGCCCCGGCGTCGGCCCGGCACGCTCCGGCGGCCAGGGCGGCAGGTCGGCGAGGCTGCCCGGTCGCCGGGCCGGGGCCGCCCCGATCGCCGGGCGGGCCCCGTCCGCCGTACCGACCGCCACCAACTGCCGCTCAGGCTCCGGTCTGCGCGGGGCACCGAGCCCGCTGAGTGAACTGACCCCCAGCCGGCCGGCCAGCACCGGCACCTGGTCGGGTTCCACCACGAAGACCACCTCACGCGGGCGCAACGGCCACAGCAGCGCCGGCATCGCCAGACCGACCAGCAGCAGCCCGACGGCGAGCAGCGCCCACGCCACCGGCCGGAGCCAGTCGACCCGCAACTCGGCCCGCAGGTCCACACTCAGGTCCGCCCCGCCGTCCGGGCGCATCACCACCAGACTCAGCCGCCGACCGGCCAGCTCGGCAGGGCTCCACTCGATCGCGCCGACCCCCTCGCGTACCCAGAAGCGGGCCTCGCGCGGGGCGGCCGGAACCGACCCGGCGGGCGCGGACGCCGCGTCGGTCAGCCGGACCGGCAACGGACCGCGGGCCACCGCCACCCGGTCCACGGTGGCGTGCGGGAGCGGGCCGAGCCAGCGCCGCACCTCCTCGGCCGGAGCCAGGCCAGCGAAGGCGGGGCCGTCGGCCGTCCGGGCGGTCAACCGCAACCGGGACGGACCGACCCGGGTGAACGGCGCCTCTGCGCGCAGCAGCGCGTCCACGTCCGCCACCAGCACCGCCCGACCGGGGGTGCGCAGCGGCTCGACCCGGGCGGTGAACGCCCCGTCGGCCGCCGTCCGCCCGGCGGCGACACTGAGGCCGGCACCGGCGAGCAGGACCGGAATCCCGACGACCAGCAACAGCATTGCGACAAACACCCGCACGAACCGCATCCGTTCCGTCTCCCTCAGTGACCAGGTACCCGGCCGACCTTACCGACGACACCGCGCTGATCTGCGGATATCGGCAGGTCCGAGGGGGAACGGCGACCGGCCCGTCGGACAGGTCCGACGGGCCGGCGCGGGTGGCGTGGATCAGGCGGTGGGTTCGGCCGGGGACCCGGCGGCCGGCTCCCGCCGGGTACGGGCGAAGGCCAGCCCGCCGAGGACCAGACCGGCGAGCCCGGCGACCAGGCCAGCCACCCCCAGGCCGGTCGCCACGCCGGTGGAGTCGTCGTCATCGTCGTCCGCCGCGGCCGGGGCGGCGGGGGCCGACGCCGGCGCGGACGGCGACGCCGAGGCGGCGGTCAGGGTGAGCACCGGCGCCGGGTTCTCCGGCTCCTCCCCGCCCGCAACCGGCTCCTCGATCCACCGCTGCACGTTGCCGTCGGTGTACGACTGGAGCACCTTGAAGACCATCCGGTCGACCTTGGGCAGCGGCCCCATCGACACCGGGAACTCCTGGAACTGCCCCGGCTTGACCGCCGCGTCGCCGGTGGCCGTCCAGGTCAGCTTGGAGACCGCCTCGGTGATCTGGCTGCCGTGCACCTCGATCGGCGGGTCGACCTTGCGCTTCTCCACCGCGACCGTCCACCCGGGTACGGGCATCGTCGACACCGAGCCGACCGGGGCGTTCTCCGGCAGCACCACCTCGAGCTTGTTGGTCGAGGCGGTGTCGCTCTCGTTCGGCACCCGGAAGGCGAACCGGCCGTAGCCGCCCTGGGTGGCCTCCCTCGGGTTGACCGTGACGTGCGCCGAGGCGGGCCCGGCGAGACCGAGCACGGCGGCGGTGGCGGCGGTGAGTGCGAGGACGGCGGCGGTTGCGGTGCGCCGGAGACGGATCATCTGGTTGAGTACCTTTCGGTTACGTGATCGGCACGGTGACGGTCACCGTGGCCTGGTCGATGTCGGAGATGCGGACGGTGAAACGCAACTGCCACTCGCCGGCCGCCGGGAAGTTGAGCTCACCGGTCGCGTGGTTGTCGGTCAGTGGTAGCAGCGGGATCTCGATCGGCTCGATCCCGGCCGACGGCAGCGCGGCGGTCGCCCGCCACTCGGCCACCGGCTGCGGCCGGTTGTCCTTCGTGTACGCGTACAGGTGCAGCGAGTTGTTGCCCCGCTCGGCCGGATCCAGTTCCACCTGCAGGGAGTAGATCGGACTGGTCAACGTGGTGGAGAAGTAGGCGTTGGCCGTCCCGGCCACGTCACCGGCGGCCACCCGGGCCGGGGTGGTCTGCACCAGGACGGCGGACAGCCCGAGGACCACCGCGGCGACGGCCAGCTCCACCCCCACCGCCCGCCGCACCCGCGCCGGCCGGCCGGCCGCGGTCCGCCGGCGCACCAGCGCCCGGGAGTACGCCGCCACCCCGATCACCAGGGCGAACAGGATGATCTTGGCAAGCAGCAGCCGCCCGTACGCGGTGCCGACCAACGCGCCGAGGGTGCCCACCTCGATCAGCCCCTGCACGGTGCCGGCCAGCAGCAGCGCCGCCACCGCCAGCGCCGCCCAACGCGACCAGATCGGCAGGATCGCGTCCAGCTCCCGCTCGTCGGCCCGGCGCAGCAGGAACCCGGCGAGCATCACCAGACCACCCAGCCAGACCGCCATGCTGCCCAGGTGCACCGCGTCGACCAGCACCGAGACGGCCGGCGCGGGCGAGGCCGCGGCGTGACCGGCCAGCGGCCAGGTGAACAACGTCGCGACACCGAGCACGGCCAGGATGATCCCGTCGGTGCGGCCGACCGGCCCCCGGGTCAACGGACGCAGCAGGAACGCCGCCGCCGCGAGCAGCCCCAACCGGACCAGGTGCGCGGTGCCGTACGTGCTGCCCAGCACCTCACCGAGGCCGGCGCCGGTGACGTCGAACAGCCCACCCCCGGCGGTGTACGGCACCTGCAGCCACAGCTCGGCCGCGGTGGCGACGGCCAGCAGGATGGTGCCCGCCCAGAGCAGCCGGGCCGGGCCGCTGCGGGACAGCCGGTACGGCCAGAGCGCGGCGAGCACCAGCGCGGCACCCACCACCAGGAGCAGACCCGCGTAGCCCAGGTAGTTGACGACCTTCACCCCGATGTCCACCAGCCGGTCGGCGCGGCTGTCCGAGCCGGTGTCGGTGGGCGGTGGCGAGGGCGCACCGACGGAGTAGGTGAACGCGCCGGAGACCGGGTGGCTGTCGGCGGAGATCACCCGGTAGCTCACCAGATAGGTGCCGCGCGGGCCGCCCTGGTCCACCGGGATGGTCACCACCGCCCCCTGGAAGACCGGTTCGCCCCGGTCGGCCCGCGAACCGTCCGGCGCGATGACCCGGATCTTGCCGGTCACCTTGCGGACGGATTCGCTGAAGGTCAGCACCACCTCGGCCGGCGCCTGCGGCACCACCGCGGAGGCGACCGGGCTGCTGCTGACCAGCACGGCGTGGGCGCTGGCCGGCGTCGCCGGGGCGAGCAGCAGCGCGACGAGGGTGACCAGCAGGGCGGCGGCGGCGCCCAGCCGTACGGACCGACGGCGATCGACGACGTTCATGACGGCAATGCTCGCTGACGGAAGGCCCCTGCGGCGACCCGACCCGACGACCCCGCGCCGTCGTACCACCCCCCGTGCCGTCGTCGCACCCCACGCGGTGGTGTCCCGCCGGCGAGGCCACGGGCCAAACGGCGGGGCCACCGACCCGCCCACCGCGCCGCGCGCCCGTCGCCCATGAGCAGGTAGTCGGGAAACGGTGCGGGAAAGTTCCCGACGTGAGCGACGCCATGGAAGGGTCCAACGACCCTGCCGCGGCCCGCGCCGCCGCGTAGCCTGGTCTGTCGTGATCCCCGCCCCGCGCGCCGCCTCCGCCGGCCGCCCTTACCCGGCGCGCGATACCGCTCGGGATGCGGCGCCGGACCCGGCCACCCGGTGGGCGCTGACCGCCCGGGACGGCGACCCCGCGGCCCAGGCCGCCCTGGTCCGCGCCACCCAGGCCGAGGTGTGGCGGTTCGCCGCCGCCCTGGTCGACCCGGACACCGCCGACGATCTCACCCAGGAGACCTACCTACGGGCGTTCCGGGCGCTGCCCGGCTTCGAGGGACGCTCCAGCGCCCGTACCTGGCTGCTCGGCATCACCCGCCGGGTCTGCGCCGACCACCTGCGCGGTGTGTTCCGGCGACGTCGCCTCGACGAACGACTCGCCGCGGACGCCCACACCGGCCAGCCGCACCCCGACCCGGCCGGGCAGTTCGACGCCACCGACCTGATCCGCCGGCTCCCCGCCGACCGGCGGGGCGCGTTCGTCCTCACCCAACTGCTCGGCCTGTCGTACGCCGAGGCCGCCGCCGTGGAGCAGGTGCCGGTCGGCACCATCCGCTCCCGGGTCGCCCGGGCCCGCCACGACCTGATCGACGCCGTCGGCGACGCGATGGCCGGCTGAACCATGGAACTCCGCGACCGGACGGGACGACCAATGGATGTGACCGCTGCTCGCACCCGGGCCATCCGGTGGCCCGTCATCCGTCCCTGGCTCGGCGTCGCCGCGCGCCTCGGCCTGGCCGCCGTCTGGCTGATCGCCGGCGCGACCAAGGTCGGTGACCTGGCCGCCTCCGGCCGCGCTGTCAACGCGTACCAGGTGATGCCCTACGAGCTGGCCGCCGCGATCGGCGCGGCGCTGCCCTTCGTGGAGCTGGCGCTCGGCGCGCTCCTGCTGCTCGGCCTGGCCACCCGGCTCACCGCCGGCGTCTCCGCCGCCCTTCTGGTGGTTTTCATCACCGGCATCGCCTCCGCCTGGGCCCGCGGCCTGGCCATCGACTGCGGATGCTTCGGCAGCGGCGGGCAGCTCGCCGCCGGGCAGTCCCCGAGTTACCTCCCGGAGATCCTCCGGGACCTGGGATTCCTGGCGCTTGCCGGGTTCCTGCTGGTCTGGCCCCGCACCCCCGTCTCGGTCGACGGTTGGCTGGCGGGCGACGCGCACGTGGAGGACGACGATGAGTAGTCGCAAGGGGCAGCGGGACGCGGCCCGGGTGGTCCGCGAGCAACTGGCCCGGGAGAAGCGGCGCAAACGGACGCTCTGGACCTCGGTCGGGGCGGTCGCGGTCCTGGTGATCGCCGGCCTGATCGGCTGGAGCGTCTGGGCCGGCCAGCGGTCCGACGAGTTCACCACCCCGAAGGGCGCCAGCGACGCCGGCACCGGCATCGTCATCGGCAGCGGAGCGGTCACCATCGACCTCTACGAGGACTATCTCTGCCCGGCCTGCAAGCAGTTCCAGCAGCTCAGCGGGGGCACTATCAACCAGCTGGTCAGCGAGGGCAAGGCGCGGGTGGTGTTCCACCCGGTGGCCTACCTCGACCGCCTCTCCACCACCGGGTACTCCACCCGCGCATCGGCCGCGTCCGGCTGCGCCGCCGACGGCGGCAAGTTCAAGGAGTTCACCGACGCGCTCTTCGAACGGCAGCCACCGGAGGGCAGCGCCGGGCTCAGCAACCAGGAGCTGATCGACATCGGCGCGGGCGTCGGGCTGAACCGGGACGACTTCGGTTCCTGCGTCTCCGACGGCCGCTACAAGCCGTGGACCGAGCACCTGACCGAGGACGCCAGCCGGGCCGGCGTCACCGGCACCCCGACCGTCAAGGTCAACGGCAAGGACGTCGAGGACCGCTCCCCGGACGGCATCCGGGCGGCGGTGGAGGCGGCCGGCAGGTGACCCCGCTGCGCAGGGTCGGCGTGGTCGTGGGTGCCGTGCTCGCCGCCGTGCTCACCCTCGCCGCCCCGGCCGCCGCGCACGGGGCCGACGCCCCCGACGGCACCGACTACCGTGTCCAGGCGATCGGCCTCAGCCCGGCCCGTGCCGGCCTGACGGTACGGGCCGTCGAGGCGGGCGCCCGGCTGGAACTGGTCAACACCACCGGGCGGGACGTCCAGGTGATCGGCTACTCCGGGGAGCCGTACCTGCGGGTCGGGCCGGACGGGGCGTACGAGAACAGCCGCTCCCCCGCCACGTACCTGAACCGGACCCTCGCCGGGGACACCACCCTGCCGGCGGAGGCGGACCCGGCCGCGCCGCCGCGTTGGCGGAAGATCGGCGACGCGCCGCGGGTGCGCTGGCACGACCAGCGCACCCAGTGGCGGGAGGCCGGCGTGCCGGCCCCCGCCGTCACCGAGCCGACCCGCCCGCACCGGGTCCGGGACTGGGTCGTCCCGATCCGCGACGGCGCGGAGCAGGTCGAGATCCGGGGCATTCTGGACTGGGTGCCGCCACCGGATCCGTACCCGTGGTGGGTGGCCGCCACCCTCGGCTTCCTGCTCGTCGGCGCGGCCGGCCTGCTGCCGGCCGGCTCGGTCGCCGGCGGCCGGGCGTTGCGCGCGGTCGGGGCGCTGCTGGCCCTCGGCGGCGCGGCGGCGATCACCCTGGTCGTCGGCCGGGAACTGGACGCCGGCGCGGACGGTGCCGGGCCGCTGCTGCTCGGGCTGCTCACCGGGCAGGTCTGGGCGCTGCTCACCGGACTGGGCGCGGTCGCCGCCGGCGGCTGGGCGCTGGCCCGCCGACCCGCCGCCGACTTCGTACTGGCGCTGGCGGGTAGCTGCCTGGCAGTCTTCGTCGGCGTCGCCAACCTCGCCACGTTCTCCCGCGCGGTGGCCCCGGCCCCCTGGCCCGGCCAGTACGCCCGGCTGCTGCTGGTGCTGGTGCTGATCGCCGGAGCCGGGGCGGTCGGCGCCGGTGTCCTGCGCCTGCACGCCGCCTCCCGCGCCGCCGTGACCGCCGCCGGCCATCGCACCCCCGTCCCCGCCTGAC
>NZ_SMJY01000116.1:0-19622 GCF_004348355.1 Micromonospora sp. KC721
GTGGGTGGTGGGGGACAGCCCCGAGGCCGACATCGGTGGCGCGGCCGCCGTCGGCCTGCCCAGTGTGTGGTTGCACCGAGGCCGGAGCTGGTCGGACACCCGATTCGCGCCGACCCGGATCGTGGACTCGCTGATCGCCGCCGTCTCCGTGGTGCTCAGCAGCTGAGCGGACCGGCCGCCGGGTTAATTCGGTTGACCCGCGCCGTCGGACGCCACCAGCATGGGGGCCGCGCGAGACGCGCGTACCGGGCGGGTGCCCGGTCGAGGAGAGGAGGTCGGTCATGGCCGTCATCGCAGGGTCGTACCACCTGCCTCCACCAGCCTCGATCAAGGGATCACCAGTCACGTGCGTGAACACGACCTCCCGGCGCCGCGGCGCCGCGGCCGCGGCAAGAGCCGCTTCGACGACGACGAACCACAGTTCCTGAAGCGTGGCCGGGCCGAGCGGCCCGTCCTCGCCGAGCCCGACCCCGACGCCCAGCCCGACCAGCCCGACCGCTGGTCGTCCTGGGATCAGGCCGTGCACGGACCCGAACCCCACCCGGACTGGCTGGTCACCGAACTGGCCGCCCGGGACACCGAACTCGGTGTGCTGAAGACCGGCAAGGAGGCGGACGTCCACCTCGTCCGCCGGGCTGTGCCGGGCACCGACCGCTCCTGCCTGTTGGCCGTCAAACGCTACCGGGATCCGCAGCACCGCCTCTTCCACCGCGACGCCGGCTACCTGGAGGGGCGCCGGGTCCGGCGCTCCCGGGAGATGCGGGCCATGACCGGCCGGACCGCGTTCGGGCGGCAGATGATCGCCGGGCAGTGGGCGGCGGCCGAGTTCGCCGCACTGGCCCGGCTCTGGGGGATCGGGGCCGCCACCGGCCGGATCACGGTGCCGTACCCGGTCCAGTTGATCGGCACCGAGCTGATGCTGGAGTTCGTCGGCGACCCGGAGGACGGCGCGGCGGCACCCCGGCTGGCCCAGCTTCGCCCCGAGCCCGCCGAGCTGCGTGACCTCTGGACGCAGTTGGTCGACGCGCTGGTGGTGCTGGCCCGCACCGGGTACGCCCACGGTGACCTGTCGCCGTACAACCTGCTGGTGCACCGGGGCCGGCTCGTCATGATCGACCTGCCGCAGGTGGTCGACGTGGTGGCCAACCCGCAGGGGCCGGAGTTCCTGGCCCGCGACGTACAGGTGGTCGGCGCCTGGTTCGCCGCGCGGGGGTTGCCGGACGAACCGGACGAGGTGACCGGGATGCTGCTGCGCGAGGCCGGCATCCGGTGAGCCGGGGGTGCCCCGGGAAGCACAACCCGGGGCATCTCGCCCGTCGCCCTACTGGAGGTAGCGCTCGACCTCCGGCAGCGGCCGCTCGCCCTGGGCGTCCGGGTCGCCGTGCGCCCGGAGGGCCGCCCGGCGGCGCCGCAGCAGATCCCAGCACTGGTCCAGCGACTCCTCCAGCGCGCGCAGGCGTTCCCGGGCCTCGTCGTCGGTGCCGGCCTCGTTCTCCTGCGCCGTCGAGCGCAGCCGGTGCTCCTCGTCGACGAGTTCGGAGATCCGGTTCAGGATGGTCTTGTCGTCCATGCCCCTGAGCGTGGCACAGGGTGTGCGCACGCGCCCGGGTTTGCCGGCCCGACCGCGTCGCCGGTACGCGCGGCGCACCGGACGGATCGGCCCGCCGGTGCCCCCCGCGAGGTGGAACGCGGCGAGAGCCGGCCGGACGAGGGTGGCCGGCGCGAGATTCCGCCGATGATCCGGTGCCTGCCCCGCGTCGCCGTTCAGGTCGCCGGCGAACCGCGTCGTGCGGTGCCACCTGCGGATCTTCCGTGCCGGACGAGAGCTTCCCGCAGTCCTTTGTGGAGCGGAAGCCGCAGGAGGTGAGATTTCCTCCGGCGGGATGTCTGGAAGAAGCCCGTGGTCGATGGCATGCTCTGCGTAACCGTGACACGCGATGACCACGGGGGCACGCTGCGCAGTGCCGGCATCGAGGCGGAGGAGGCCGGTGCACGTGATCCGGGGCAGGTCGGCTGACGTCGACCGACATCGGGAGGTGCCATGAACGCTGAGCCGCTCGTCCGGGGCGACGCGACGTTCGCGACCACCGCCGCCACAGCGGCCGGGTTGCTCGCCGGGATGATTGTCCGGCCCGCCGGCCGGACCTCGGTGTCGGCGTACGAGACGGCCCGGCTGGTCTCCCTCGCGCCGTGGCTCACCCGGCACGCCGACCGGGTCCGGTACCTGCTGGCGACCCAGCGGCCGGACGGCGGTTGGGGCGGCCCCGAGGGCTACGCCCTGGTGCCCACGCTGAGCGCCGTCGAGGGCCTGCTGGCCACGGTCGACCGGGACGCGCCGGTCGGCTGGTCGGTGGACGGGGTACGGCAGGCCGTCGATCGGGCGTTGCGCCTGCTGCACAGCGGGGCCGGCCCTGCGGCGTACCCGGTGCCGGACCTGCCGGCCGTGGACCTGACGGTGCCGGTGCTGGCCGAGCGGATCGGCGAACGGCTGACCCGCCCGTCGGTGGCGCTGGACCGGTGGCGAGGCGCCGGCCCACCACCACTGCCCGCCGGCATGGGCCGGGGACGGCTGGACCGGGTACGCCGGCTGGCCGCGTCCGGCACCGCCATGCCGGTCAAGCTGCTGCACGCCCTGGAGGTGCTGGGCCCCGCCGCCCGGCAGCTGGCCGGCGTGGTCCCCGCCCCGGCCGG
This sequence comes from Micromonospora sp. KC721, assembly GCF_004348355.1. Taxonomy (NCBI): domain Bacteria; kingdom Bacillati; phylum Actinomycetota; class Actinomycetes; order Micromonosporales; family Micromonosporaceae; genus Micromonospora; species Micromonospora sp. KC721. The sequence continues at coordinate 2,692 of NZ_SMJY01000116.1, forward strand.
TCCGGTCGGTGCGTCCCCGGCCGCCACCGCCGCCTGGCTCGGCGGCCAGGACGACAGGTGGCCGGCGGCCCTGGACTACCTGCACGGGGTGGTCGCCGACCACGACGGTCAAGCCCCCTGCGCCGCCCCGATCACCGTCTTCGAGCGGTCCTGGGTGCTCAGCAACCTGGCCCGGGCGGGCGTACCGGTCGAGGTGCCGGCGGCCCTCGTCGCGAGCCTGCGCGACGCGGTCAACCCACACGGCGCGGCAACCGGTCCCGGCCTGCCCACCGACGCGGACACCACCGCCGTGACCCTGTATGCGTTGGCCCGCCTCGGTCACCGGGTCGGTCTTGCCTGCCTGTCCCGGTACGACACCGGGGCGCACTTCTGCACCTGGGAGGGGGAGGACGGTGCCTCGGTGACCACCAACGCCCACGTGCTGGAGGCGTTCGGGTGGCAACTCGGCCACGGCGAGCCGAACACGGCGACGGTGGTCCACCGGCTCACCGGCTGGCTGCTCGACCAGCAACAACCCGGTGGCGCGTGGACAGACCGCTGGCACGCCTCCCCGTACTACGCCACCTGCTGCGCCGTGCTCGCCCTGCACGACCACGGCGGACCGCGGGCCCGGCCGGCGGTGCGGCGGGCCGTCGACTGGGTGCTCGCCACCCAACGGTCGGACGGCGGCTGGGGGCGGTGGCAGGAGACGGCCGAGGAGACCGCGTACGCCCTGCACATCCTGCTGACCGCGGCGGCCGACCGGGAGGCCGGGCCGGCGGTGAACCGGGCCGTGAGCCGGTTGTCCGTGTTGGACGACGCATGTCCACTGTGGCATGACAAAGACCTCTACCACCCCGTCACGATCGTCCACTCGGCCGTCGTCGCCGCCCGCGTCCTGGCGGACGGGCGCCGTCGCGCCCGCCCCCTCACCCGGACCGTCCCCCGATCGGCACTGCTTGAGTAAGGTTCCGGACACTGCTAGCGTGCGCCGGGGCTGGCATCGCACTTTCGGCCGATCCGGAAGGTGCACAAGGACCGGCGAGGGACGGTGTGATGGGTTCCCGCAGCGCAGGTGTGCGTACCAGGGTGGTGGCGGTGCTGGTCGCACTGGCCGCGCTCTGGGCGTTCGCCGCCTGGGTGACCCTGCGGGACGCTCACACCGTCCTGAGTGTGCAGACGCTCGAGGCCCGGGTGGCCGAGCCGGGTGAGGCACTGCGCACCGAACTTCAGCGGGAGCGCCGGCTGTCGCTGGTCTACCTGGGCCGGCCGAGCCAGGCGCAGGCGCAGGCGCTGGGCGCCCAACGCCGCAGTAGCGAGGAGTCGGCCGCCGTCTTCGCCGAGTCGGCCCGAAGCTGGCGGGTCCGACTCGCCTCCTCCGCCGAGTTGACGCGGCGCATCGACGAGGCGACCACCCGGCTCGACTCGCTGGCGCCGATCCGGGACGCCGTCGCCGACCGCGCGGTGGACCGGGCCGGCGCCGCCGAGGCGTTCACGGCCGTCGTGGACTCGCTGTTCCGGGTGTACGCCGGCTTCGACCGGCTCGACGACGCGCGGATCGCCGAGGACACCGCCACCCTCATCCACCTGGTCCGGGTACGCGAGCTGATGTCCCAGCAGGACGCTCTGCTCGCCGGGGCGGCTGCCACCGGCCGGGTCAACGACCGGGAGTACGCCCAGTTCGCCCACCTCGTCGGGGCGCAGCGCTTCCTGGCTGCCGAAGCGCTGGCCGAGCTGCCCGCCGCCGACCGCGACCGGTACCTCACCATGCTCCGGGGCGAGTCCTTCACCCGGCTACGGACCCTGGAGGACCGGCTGATCCGCGACGGCCGCCCCAACGGCCCGCTGCCGGTGGACGCGGTCGACTGGCAGGCGGCCGTCGACGCGGCCCTCGGCGAGCAGGAAGTGGTGGTGCTGGCCAGCGCACGGGCGCTCGTCGACCGGGCCACCCCGGTGGCGATCTGGGTGATCGTCCGGACCGTGCTCGTCGCCGGCCTGGGGCTGATCGTGGTCATCGCCTCGATGGCCGTCTCGGTCAGCACCGCCCGTACGCTGGGTCGGCGGCTGGCAGCGCTCCAGGCGGGCGCCCTCCGGCTGGCGACCGAGCGGCTGCCTGGCCTGGTGGACCGGCTCGACCACGGTGAACAGGTCGACCTGGCCCCACCGTCAGCACCCCTGGACACCGGCGACGACGCGATCGGTCAGGTCGGCAGGGCGTTCGACGTGGCGCAGGAGGCGGCGGTGCGGACCGCCGTCGAGCAGGTCGAGCTGCGCCGCGCCGCCCGGGCGGTGTTCCTCAGCCTCGCGCGGCGTACCCAGGCCCTGGTCCGTCACCAGCTCGCCCTGCTCGACGCGATGGAACGGCGGGTGCACGACGCCGAGGAGCTGGAGGACCTGTTCCGGGTCGACCACCTGGCCACCCGGATGCGGCGCAACGCCGAGAACCTGATCGTGCTGGCCGGCTCGACGCCGGGCCGCGCCTGGCGACGCCACGTACCCGTGGTGGACGTGATCCGGGGCGCGGTCGCCGAGGTGGAGGACTACACCCGGGTCGACGTGGCGCCACTGGGCCCGGTGTCGCTCGCCGGTCGCGCGGTGGGTGACGTCATCCACCTGCTGGCCGAGCTGATCGAGAACGCGCTGACCTTCTCCCCGCCGCACACCCCGGTCGAGGTGCGCGGCCAGCAGGTGGCCAACGGCTTCGCCGTCGAGATCGAGGACCGTGGCCGCGGCATGAGCACGGCGGAGCTGACCGAGGCCAACCAGCGGCTCGTGGACCGCGCGGAGCTGAACCTGGTCAACACCTCGCGGCTCGGTCTGTACGTGGTGAGTCGGCTCACCGAGCGGCACGGGGTCCGGGTGCGGCTCACCGAGTCCCCGTACGGGGGCGTCACCGCGGTCGTGTTCATTCCCGGTGCGCTGGTCGAGGTCGGCGAGGACGCCCCCGGCGGCGCGGCACCGGGGCGGACGGGCGGGCAGACCTCTGTACGCGGCGACGACGGGGACCCGGTCGGTGAGTTGGAGCTGCCGGTACGGGCTCGGCGGGCCTCCACCTCGGAGCGTCCCGCCGACGAGCCGGAGCTGCCGAACCGCACGAAAGCCGGCTCGGCCCGGGCGGCGCTGCACGGCCCCACCGTGCCGACCGCGCTGTCCACCGTCCGGCCGGCCCCGGCCCTTGCCGGCGCGGACGCCGCGGTGGGCGGGTCGGGGCAGCAGGCCGGTGTGGTCGGCACCGAACCTGGTCGGGTTCGCAGCGACTGGCCGGTGACCGACCTGGGGCTGCCGATGCGGATCCGGCAGGCGAGCATCGTGCCGGAACTGCGTGGCGGGCCACCGGGCGAGGCCCCGGAGCGGGGTACCGGCGAACTGCCGCCGCGCCCGCCCGAGCAGGTGCGCCAGATGATGAGTTCGTACCAGACAGGCACCCGCCGCGGCCGGACCGAGGCCGCCCGACTTCTCGGCGGGTCCGCCTCCGCCGGGGCGCGCACGGGCGGTGGGCCGGGCCCCGGCAACGGGTCGGAGACGTGACGCCGGCGCGCCGGCCAGACCGGATGCGACGGCACACGACAACGTGGAGCGATGGCGACACCAACCGGGGGAGATGAGGACACGAGTGGCGCAGAAAACGGGTTCGGGTACCGACCTGACGTGGCTGCTGGACGATCTGGTCGGCCGGGTGAAACAGGCCGAACACGCCGTGGCACTCTCCTCGGACGGGCTGCTGATGGCCTCGTCACGGGGACTGAGCCGGGACGATGGCGAGCATCTGGCCGCGATGGCGGCCGGCATCCAGAGTCTGGCCCGGGGAGCGGGCAAGCGGTTCGGTGGCGGACAGGTCCAGCAAACCATCATCGAGATGCAGTCGTCGTTCCTGTTCGTCACGGCGGCCGGGCGCAACGCCTGCCTGGCGGTGCTCGCCGCCGAGGACGCCGACGTCGGGCTGATCGCGTACGAGATGGCGATGCTGGTGACCCGGGTGGGCACGTACGTCGCATCACCCACCCGCGGGCTCGAGCAGTCAGCCGGCGGAGAGTAAGCAGGATGGCGGCCGAGGACGGTTCCGCCGAGGACAGGTGGGTCGACGACCACGCGGGTCCGGTGGTCCGCCCGTACGCGATGACCGGCGGACGGGCCCGCCCGGTGACCGGCACCTTCGATCTGATCTCCCTGGTGACGGCGACCCGGTCGGACGCCCGTGGCGAGTCCGGGCTGGGCCCGGAACACCTGGCCATCGTCGCGCTCTGCCAGCGGATGCAGTCCGTGGCGGAGATCGCCGCCCATCTCGACCTCCCGGTGGGCACCGTCCGGGTCCTCCTGGGCGACCTGATGGCCCGCGACCTGGTGCGGGTCCGGCCGCCCGGGGGCGGCGCCGGCGTACCCGATGACAGCGTTTTCGAGGCGGTTATCAATGGACTACGGGCACTCTGAGCGGGCGGCCGGCGCGCCGTCCCTACCCACCGCGGTCAAGATCCTGATCGCCGGGGGGTTCGGGGTGGGCAAGACCACACTGGTCGGCGCGGTGAGCGAAACCAAGCCGCTGCGCACCGAGGAGGTGCTCACCGAGACGGGCGTCGGGATCGACGACCTGTCCGGCGTGGAGGGGAAGACCACCACCACGGTGGCGATGGACTTCGGCCGGATCACCATCAGCGACGACCTGGTGCTCTACCTCTTCGGCACTCCGGGCCAGGACCGCTTCTGGTTCGTCTGGGACGAGTTGGCTCTCGGGGCGATCGGCGCGGTCGTGCTGGCCGACACCCGGCGGTTGGCCGACTGCTTCCCGTCCATCGACTACTTCGAGGAGCGTGGCACGCCCTTCGTGGTGGCGGTGAACTGCTTCGACGGTGCCCGGCAGTATCGGCTGGACGAGGTGCAGACGGCGCTGAACCTCGACCCGGGGGTGCCAATGATGCTCTGCGACGCGCGGCGGCGGGAATCGGTCCGGGACGTGCTGGTCACGCTGCTGGAGCATGCGATGAAGACCTGGGAGGCCCGCCACGGTGGCATCGAGGGCTGAGCGGGCGACGCTGCCGACTCGTCGACGGACGGCACGCCGCTGTGCCGGCTCGATCCGTCGCTAGCCGTCGAAGTCGACGCCGGTGAGCGCGACCGAACGGTACGCCGCCAGGCGTTCGGCCTGCGCGACGATCGCGCGGCGTCGACTGTCGGGCAGCTTCTGCCAGGGACGGACGGCGACGGTCATCCGGCTGCCGGACTTGCGGGCTCGCCAGGTGCCGACCAGTTCGCCGTCGGCCAGGACGGCGCCGGGTCGGCCCAGCACCGGCCACAGCTCCTTGGCGTGCGCGGCGTCCGGCACCAGGGTCGCCCGGTCCCGAGCCTGCAGGAAGAGATCGAACGGTCCGAGCAGGCGGGCCCCTGCCGCGTCGGACGACGTCAGTGCCCGCTCGTCGGCGGTGAGCAGCGAGCGGGTCTCGCCCTCGACCGTCACCTCGACGACGTCCTCCGGCCAGCGTGCCTTGACCTCCTTGACCGGGGCGTCGAGGTAGGTGGCGACGTCCTTGTAGGTGGCAGGGCCGAGCAGCCGGAGGTAGGCCCGGATCACATCCAACCGGTCACCGGCCGCGTCGGCCTTGGTGAAGTCGGGGATGCGCTCCAGCACCGGCGGCGACGTGCCGGGCCGCAGCTCCAGACCGGCCCGCAGGGCGGCCAACCGGAACGGCATCTCGTAGAGGTGCGTCGCCTGGCACGGCCGGCAGAACCGCAGATAAGGCTCGGGCAGCACCTGTGCCAGGCGACCGGAGACCTCACCCTTGACCGTCGGCCGGGTGACGACGGACCGCATCTGCGCGGCCACCTCGTCGAGGGCGGCCAGGACGCCGATGCCGGCGGCCCGCAAGGGCTTGGCGGCGTCGTAGACACGTTTGCCCGCGTCCGCGTCGGACCACGGCTCGACCGCGGCTGCCACCTGCCCCACGTCGGCCCGCCGGTAGAGGTGGGGCGCGCCGCGGACGGTCCACAGCAGGACCAGGTCGTCGACGGACGACGCGGCTGCGTCGACCCCGCGCAGGGCCAACGCCCAGCCACCGCCGTCCGGGCCGGTGTCCTGCACTCCGATGTCGAGCACGGCGGTGTCCGCCAGGGTGCCCTCGGCTCGGGTGAGTTGTTGGGCCTGCACGCGGAAGCTCATCACCTGGCGGCGATCGACCATTCCGCCACCCTACGCGCGGCCCCCGACAATCGGGGCGACCGGAGCGCACCCTGCTGATCACGATCGCCGAGGGCGAGCAGCTACCGGCGGAAACGCCATGGCCCCCTCCCGCTGGTCGCGGGAGGGGGCCGTGGAGACGCTATGGACGTCAGCCCGCGATCATGCGGCGCAGCACGTACTGCAGGATGCCGCCGTGGCGGTAGTAGTCCGCCTCACCGGGGGTGTCGATCCGCACCACGGCGTCGAACTCCACACCGGTGTCGGTGGTGACCTTCACCGTACGCGGGGTCCGGCCGTCGTTCAGCTCGGTCACACCGGCGATGGCGAAGGTCTCGGTGCCGGTCAGGCCCAACGAGTCGGCGTTCTCGCCGGTGGGGAACTGCAACGGCAGGACGCCCATGCCGATCAGGTTGGACCGGTGGATCCGCTCGTACGACTCGGCGATGACCGCCTTGACGCCGAGGAGCATGGTGCCCTTGGCTGCCCAGTCGCGCGACGACCCGGAACCGTACTCCTTGCCGGCCAGGATGACCAGCGGGACGCCGGCCTCCTGGTAGGCCATCGAGGCGTCGTAGATGGAGGTCTGCTCGCCGGTCAGGTGGTTGACCGTGAAGCCGCCCTCCACGCCCGGAACGAGTTGGTTGCGCAGCCGGATGTTGGCGAACGTGCCCCGGATCATCACCTCGTGGTTGCCCCGGCGGGAACCGTACGAGTTGAACTCGTGACGGGCCACGCCGTGCTCGGCCAGGTACCTTCCGGCGGGGGAGTCGGCCTTGATCGAGCCGGCCGGGGAGATGTGGTCGGTGGTGACCGAGTCGCCCAGCCTGGCCAGTACCCGGGCACCGGCGATGTCCCGCACCGGCTGTGGGTCCTTCGCCATGCCCTCGAAGTACGGAGGCTTGCGGACGTAGGTGGACTCGGCGTCCCAGGAGAAGGTGTCACCGGTCGGGGTCGGCAGCGACTGCCAGCGCTCGTCGCCGGCGAACACGTCGGCGTACGCCGCGCTGAAGCCGGCCGCGCCGATCGCCGAGGCGATGACGTCCTGGATCTCGGCGCTGCTCGGCCAGATGTCGCGCAGGAAGACCGGGTTCCCGGCGGTGTCCTCGCCGATCGGCTCGTTGGCCAGGTCGATGTCCATCGTGCCGGCCAGGGCGTACGCCACGACCAGCGGCGGGGACGCCAGGTAGTTCATCTTGACGTCCGGGTTGATCCGGCCCTCGAAGTTCCGGTTGCCCGACAGCACCGACACGACGGCCAGGTCGCCGTCGTTGACCGCGGCCGAGACCTCCTCCGGCAGCGGGCCGGAGTTGCCGATGCAGGTGGTGCAGCCGTAGCCGACCAGGTTGAAGCCGAGCTTCTCCAGGTACGGGGTGAGGCCGGCGCGGTCGTAGTAGTCCATGACGACCTTGGAGCCCGGGGCCAGGGTCGTCTTCACCCACGGCTTGCGGGCCAGGCCCTTGTCCACCGCGTTGCGGGCCAGCAGCGCGGCCCCGATCATGACCTGCGGGTTGGAGGTGTTGGTGCAGGAGGTGATCGCGGCGATCACCACCGCGCCGTGGTCCAGCTCGTACTCGACGCCGTCGGTGCCGGTGACGCGGACCGGGTTGCTCGCGCGTCCACCCGCGCCCACGGCGGCGGTCTGCAGGTCGCGGGGGGCGTCGGCCGGGTCGTTGACTCCGTTGGCCGGCGCGTCGCTGGCCGGGAAGGACTCGGCGCTGGCCTCGTCGGCCGGACCCTCGGTGCCGAACGGCTGCTCCAGCTGCGGCACGCCCGGCTTGCGGCCCGGGTCGCCGCCGGTCTCGTCGGCGGCCACGTAGTCGCCCAGGGCTGCGCGGAACAGCGTCTTGGCGCTGCCCAGCGGCACCCGGTCCTGCGGCCGCTTCGGGCCGGCCAGCGACGGCTCGATGGTGCCCAGGTCCAGTTCGAGGCGCTCCGAGTACTCCGGCTCGGCGTCCGGGTCGTGCCAGAGGCCCTGCTCCCTGGCGTACGCCTCGACGAGCGCGACCTGCTGCGGGTCCCGGCCGGTCAGCTCCAGGTAGCGGACGGTCTCAACGTCGATCGGGAAGATCGCGACGGTGGAGCCGTACTCCGGGGACATGTTGCCGATGGTGGCCCGGTTGGCCAGCGGCACGGCGCTCACGCCCGGGCCGTAGAACTCGACGAACTTGCCGACCACGCCGTGCTTGCGCAGCATCTCGGTGATGGTGAGCACCAGGTCGGTGGCGGTGGTGCCGGCCGGCATCTCGCCGTGCAGCTTGAAGCCGACGACCCGCGGGATGAGCATGCTGACCGGCTGGCCGAGCATCGCGGCCTCGGCCTCGATGCCGCCGACGCCCCAGCCCAGCACGCCCAGGCCGTTGACCATGGTGGTGTGCGAGTCGGTGCCGACCACGGTGTCCGGGTACGCCTGGCCACCCCGTTCCATGATCGTCCGGGCCAGGTACTCGATGTTGACCTGGTGCACGATGCCGGTGCCGGGCGGGACGACCTTGAACTCGTTGAAGGCGGTCTGGCCCCAGCGCAGGAACTGGTAGCGCTCCTTGTTGCGCTGGTACTCCAGCTCGACGTTGCGCTCGAAGGCGTCCTCACGGCCGAACAGGTCGGCGATGACGGAGTGGTCGATGACCAGCTCGGCCGGCGCGAGCGGGTTGACCTTGGTGGCGTCGCCGCCGAGGTCGCGCACGGCCTCCCGCATGGTGGCCAGGTCGACCACGCAGGGTACGCCGGTGAAGTCCTGCATGAGCACCCGCGCCGGGGTGAACTGGATCTCCACGCTCGGGTCGGCGGTGGGGTCCCAGGCGCCGAGTTGGCGGATGTGGTCGGCGGTGATGTTCGCGCCGTCCTCGGTCCGCAGCAGGTTCTCCAGCAGGATCTTCAGGCTGTAGGGCAGTCGGTCGTGCCCCTCCACCTTGTCGATCTTGAAAATCTCGTAGCTCGCGTCTCCGACGCGTAGCTGGGTCTTCGCACCGAAGGTGTCGAGGCTCGCCACGTCGTACTCCTTCACACCAGCGACCGTGAGTAGTCCTGAGCAGTCTGTCGCACCGGTCGGGGCGCCGCCGAGGTTAGGTGACACTTACCGCCGATTCACGTCATCAACAAAACCGTACGTCCGTCTTGCTTTTGGCGCAAGCTGCGCCGCCGTCGGTTCGACCCCGGCGGACGGGCCGGCGCACAGCCCTCGTCGGCCCGTCCGCCGGGGTCAGGCGGTCCCGTCGGCCGGCGTGCTGCCCCCGCCGGCCTGCGCGTGCCGCTCGCGCAGCCGGTCCCGGATCTCCTCCGGTGTGTACGCCCGGCGGCGCCGCTCGGCGCGGGCGATCACCACGCCGGACGCCGCGACCCCGGCCAGGCCGGCCAGACCGAGCACCTTCCACCACCGCATCCGTTGCCGCATCGGCCTAGGGTAGTGGTCCATGAGCGAACGCAGCACGGGCGGCGGGGCGGCATGAGCATCAGCCTGGACGAGGCCGTGGACCTGACCCGCACCGGTGACGTGTGGGTGTTCCGCGGTAGCAGCGTGCCCGACCGGGCCATCCAGCTCACCACCAACAGCCCGGTCAACCACGTCGGCATGGCCGTGGTGCTCGACGACCTGCCGCCGCTGATGTGGCACGCCGAACTGGGCCGGTCGCTGCCGGACATGTGGACCGGCGCCCACCAGCGTGGCGTACAGCTGCACGACCTGCGCGACGCGGTCTGCGTCTGGGCCAACCGGTACGGCCAGCGGGCCTGGCTGCGCCAACTCGAACCCCCGGCCGGGCCGGAGCACGAGCAGGCGGTGCTGCGCACCATCGCCCGGCTCGACGGCACCCCGTTTCCGAGCACCGCCCAACTCGCCTGGCGGTGGGCGCGGGGACGGGTGCCCCGGGTGCGGCTGCCGCACCCCGGCCGGCCGGAGGTGTCCCGTGCGCCGGTGCCGGACCGGGCGTTGGAGACCGCGTACTGCGCCGAGGTGGTGGCGGTGACCTACGAGGCGATGGGGCTGCTGCCGCCCGGCCGACGACCGAACTGGTACGACCCGGGTCGGTTCTGGAGCGGTGACGACCTGGACCTGACCGGCGGGGCCCGGCTCGGCGAGGAGATCGAGGTGCGCATTCCGCCGCGGTGAGGTTTGCCGTGCTCGGCGGCCGGCAATCAGTGAGCCCGTGAGCGCCTCCACCTCCCTCGGCACCCTGACCGACTTCTTCGACCGGTACGGCGTGGCGCTCATCGTCGGTGACCTGCCCGCCATCGCCAACTGCTACGCGCTGCCCGGGCTGGTGGTCGCCGACACCTACAGCTTCTCGTTCTCCAGCATCGCCGCCGTCGCCCTCTCCTTCGTCGGTGCCGCGCCCGACTACCAGCAGCGGGAACTCGTCGCGGCGAACGCGCTCATCGAGGACGTCGAGCCGGTTTCCGCGCTGCTGACCATGGTGGCGGTACGCTGGGAGTTCCTGGACAGCCAGGGCCGGGCGGTGACCGGCGAACGGTACCGGTACCTGCTGCGGGCCAGCGCCGACGGGCCGCTCATCTGCACGGTCGTCCGTACCGGCTGATCCGCCCGACCGGTCCGTCGGCCGCAACCCCGCTGTGCCTGGCATGATTCGACCGACCGACCGGCCGTACCGTATGGACAGCAGGCGGGATCACCCCTTTCCGGCAATGGCGAAGATCGGTACGCTCTCGGGCGGCACCGATGAAGGAGGGGCATGTCCGGCAGGCGTCGTGCACGATCACCACTCGGTGGTCTGCTGCAGATGGCATGGTCCCCCTGGGTGGTGGTCGTCGCCGGGGTGATGGCACTGCTGTCGTTGCAGGTTGTCGCGCTGCTCTCCGTCCCCGGCGGGGAACGGTTCCACACCCGGCCGCCGGAGCCGATGCAGACCATCCCGCTACCGGACCTACCGCCCCCGTCGGCGCCGACCCGGGTCGCGGCGACGCTGCCCCTGCAGCCGTTGCCCGGCATCACGCCCCGGCGCACCGAGCCGTCCGTCGGCGGGGGCGGCACCGGCATACAGACGCCGCCGGCCGGTGGCGGTGGGCAGCCTGGCTCGGTCCCGCCACCGGTGGCACCGGCGCCGTCCACCAAGCCGCCGGCGAATCCGTCCACCCCCGGTTTCCCACCGCCGGCCCCCGCGCCGTCGGTGACCGGCCGTTACAGCAAGCTCAACGACTACGGTGGCGCCTTCATCGGCGAGGTGCTGTTGACCAACACCACGTCCGGGGCTCGGTCGTGGACGGTCCGGCTGGTGCTGCCGCAGGGCCGGCTGGTCACCGCGTGGGTGGAGGGCGCGCCGCAGGGGTCGGCCCGGATGTCCGGCGGTGTCTTCACCTACACCAGCGGGGTGAACCTGGAAGCCCACGCCACGGTGCCGTTGCGGTTCCATTTCGAACACACCGGCGGTAACAACCGCCCGAGCAGCTGCACGGTCAACGGCGTCGCCTGCTCCGGGCGCTGATCCGCCCGTTGCCGTCCCAGCCGACCCGCTCGGCCGGGTATCGCCCCCGGTCAGCGGGTCGTTCGGTCCCCGGGTCGAGGTTGCGGTCATCCGGTCGGTCGGGGTTCGCCGAGAGTCCCGTCGGGAATCCCGTCTGTGGGATTTGAGCTGGTAGCTTGGCGCCTACCCGACGGTAACCAGGGTCGGCTGATCGGTTGCGTACTCCCCGCGCCGCCGATCGTCGTCATGCTCCCGGGACGGGACCGACCAGGGAGAACTCATGTCCGGTACACCGCACCCCCGAGCCGCGTCCCTCCGCTCGCTGCCCTGGCTCGTGGTGATCCTCGGAGTGGCCGTCATGGTTCTGCTCCTGGTGGTCGCTCTGGGTACGACCGGCGGCCGACGACCGGTAGCCGACCTCCCGCCGCCCGCTCCGGCCATGTCCATGCCGACGCTGGCGGCTGCTGTGCCGTCGATGCGGGCGAACACCGACACCGCGCCGGCGGTGCCGGGGCTGCTGCCCCGGTCGAACGCCCCGGCCAGCCCCTCGGCGTCGAGCCCGTCAGCCACCCCAGGTAGGACCGGTGGCGCGTCCCCCACGGCATCAACCCCGCCGGCGTCGCCGTCCCCGAGACCGTCCGTGTTCGGCCGGTTCCGGATGATGGCGGACTACGGTGACGGTTACGCCGGTGAGGTGCTTCTGGTCAACACCACGCTGCGACCCCGTTCGTGGACCGTCCGGCTGGTGCAGCCCCGAGGTCGGCTGGGGGGCATCTGGGTGGAGAGCGCGCCGCAGGGCACCACGCAGGTGCGCGACGGGGTCCTCACGTACACCAGCGGAGTGGACCTGGCCCCGCGTACCTCGGTCCAGTTGCGGTTCATCTACGAGTACACCGGTGGCGTGAAGCCGTCAGGCTGCACGGTGAACGGCTTTCCCTGCTCGGGTCTCTGATTCGGCCCCGGTCCCGGCCGGTGCCGCCCGGCCTCGATCACTCCCGGCTTGGGTCAAGCCGCGGTCCGCATTCCGTGATCGGTGGTGTCCTGACGCCGGGATGCCCCGGTATGCCGCAGACAGATTTTGATCATCGAATGGTCGGTGGTGGTCGGACACGGGTCGAAGTCGCTCCGAGATTGATCCTGGTCAATCAGATGTCGCCCGCTGGCCGACACGCGGGGCGGAACGGTGAAGGCCCACACGCGTACCGGCCCCCGGCTGGTGGCCGGGGGCCGGGTGGTTGGTCTGGTTGGTTAGTTGAAGCAGTTTTTGACGGTGCCGGCGCAGTTGGTGGGGTCGTTGTTGGTGATGGTGGTTTTGTGGTCGGTTTCGGTGGTGCCGTTGTTGTTGAGGATGCCGCCGGCGACGCGGTGGGTTTTGCTGCTGTCGGTGGCGGTGTTGTTGGTGATGGTGGTGGTGGTGAGGTTGGTGGTGGCTTTGTTGTTGAAGATGCTGCCGCCGTTGAGGGCGGTGTTGTTTTTGGTGTTGGTGTCGCGGAGGGTGAGGGTGGCGTTGGTGGTGTTGGTTGGTGGTTTGTTGTGGAAGCCGGGGTCGATGGTGGGTTGGTGGGTGTCGCCGTTGAAGATGGCGCCGCCGTAGCGGCCGGCGGTGTTGGTGGTGATGGTGCTGTGGGTGATGGTGGTGGTGGCGTCTGTGTGGTTGTCGGGGCGGCCGGTGGTGGTGTGTGTGGTGCCGGTGTTGAGGATGGCGCCGCCGTCGAGGCTGGCGTGGTTTTTGGTGATGGTGGTGTGGTCGAGGTGCAGGTCGGTGTCGGCCGCGTAGACCCCACCACCGCTGTGGCAGGCCTTGTTCTCCTTGATGTGCACCCGGGAGACCTTGACGAAACCGCCGGCGGTGAAGACGCCGCCGCCGTTGTGGTCGGCGGTGTTGCCCTCGATGGTGCTCTGCTGGATTTCGACCGTGCCGGCCTTTCCCTGCGTCTGCGCCTGGGCACCGGTCTTGGCCCTACCCTGGCCGTTGGCGACGGCTCCGCCGTTGCCAACGGCGGTGTTGTGACCGAGGCGGGTGTCGGTGATCTGCAGGACGCCGGCGGTGAAGATGGCGCCGCCGTCGTGCCGGGCGTGGTTGTTGTTCAGCTTGCTGTCGTGGATGTCGACCCGGCCGTAGTTGGCGATCGCCCCGCCGTTGCCCTCGGCGTTGTTACCGACCAGAGTGGTCTTGACCAGGCGGGCGGCACCACCCCGCTCCACCAGCAGCGCGCCCCCGTCGGAGGTGGCGTCGAGCTGTCGGCTGGAGCCCTGTGGGGTGCTCGCGGCGTGGGGGGCGTTGCCTGCCTGTGGTGCACTCGCACCCTTCGGGGCGGCCCCGGTATTCGGAACGCTCGCGGCCTGCGGGGTGGCCACCTGCGCGGTGCCCGGGGCCACGCCCTGACCAGCGGCTAGCTGCGGGCCGGGAACCTGGGGAGGCTGCCCCACCGTGGGCTGTCCGGTCGTGGGCCGGGCGGCATTCGGGGCCTGCGGCCCGGCGGGGGTCTGCGAGCCGCGCGACCCGCCGTACTTGAAGGAGGCGGCGTTGCCGCCCTTGAGGGTGAGGTCCCGCAGCGTCAGATCGCCGCCGTCGGCGACCCTGAACAGCCGGAAGTTGGTCTCGGCGTCCCGCGTGATCGTGGCGTCCTGCCCCTCGATGGTGATCTCTTGCTGGATCGTCGGCAGGGCCGAACCGGTCTCCCGGTTGTAGGCGCCCAACTCGTAGGTGCAGTGCGGGGCCAGCCGCAACGTGCCGCCGTGGTTCCGGTTGGCCAGGTCGATCGCCTCGATCAGCTTCTCCTCGTCGCAGGGCACCTCGCGGACCTTCCCGTGGTCCCGGTCCCGAGCGCGTGTGTCCCGCTCGTCCCGGTGGCGATCGCCCTGGTCGTCCTTGAGCTGCTGCGCCGTCGACCACTTGACGTCGGCCAGCCGGTGCGGCCCGATCACCCCGGTCGTCGCGTACGACACCCCGGCCAGACTGACCGCTCCGGTCAGGCCGGCGACCCCGGTGGCGAGCCAGCGCCGGCGACGGCGGGTCGCGGACGTCGAGTCACGAGCGTCCTCATCGTTGTTGCGCAGGTAGTTGGACATCGGAGCACTCTGCCCTCTCTGTACCAGACAAGGCCGCCTCGCCGCGGCGAGGCGGCCTTGGCCACAAATCGGTTGTAGCTGCTGAATAACAACGTATGGGAGCTTTATTCATCTCGCGGCTATACACGAAAAAAGCCCGCATTGTGGATGTTGACGTACGGGTGGGACAGCGGTGTAGCGGTGTGCTGTCCCGGACATCGGCGGCATGGGAAGGTGCAAAGGCGGCCGGGAAGGCAGTGCCCGCAAAGTCGTTCAGCTGATGCCGAGTGGGCACGTCGTTCGGCGGTCCCGGTGCGGGGCATGGATAGACTTCGTTGTCACGGGCGACCGGCGAAGCATCCGGTGGTGAGGAGGACCCGATGACACCTCGACCGTGTACGGATGGCACGTTGCGGCATCTGTCCGTGGATCTCGACGACGCGGCCGGCGGGGACGGCGGGAGTACGGGTCTCACGCTGTGTTCGACTCCGGAGCGTCCGGTCTGGGGCAGTGATCAGTGGGCGATCAACATTGCGTACGACATGCATCTCAGTGACACCGGCGTCGACATCGCCGCGTTGCCGCCGTGTGTGGAGTGCCTGCGGTTGGCGGAGTTGCTGGCCGACCCCGACACGGCGCCGCCGCTGCATCGGAGAACTCCCCGGCCGGACTTCGCCCGCGGGTTCACCGGCGATGAGATTCGGGCCATCCTGCGCACCGACATCGCCACCGGCGCCTCACTCGGCCGGCGGGCCGCCGTGCATCTGCTGACCTTCACCGCGGTTCCGGACCAGCCGGGCTTCGGTGACCTCGTGGGGATCCTGGACCTGGTGTGGGACATGGGTGACACCGTGCGGATGGGGCAGGTCACCGATTGGGCGGAGGTGGTCGGCTTCGCCGCGGCCGCCGACGTGCCGGACCGTGACCGACGGATGATCGCCGTGGCCGCGAGCCTGGCCGGTGGGCCGCCGGTCGGCCTCGAAGCCGCCGTCAGCTTCGTCGATGATCCGGCGGCGGCCCGGCGGGTGATCGAGGCGATCGCGATCGCCACGGGTCACGGCGATCGGTGGGAGCTCACCGAGAGGCCGGCCCCGAGCGCCCACACCTGACCGCGCGCCGGAGATGCCTTGCGCAGCGCCCCGTTCCTGAGTCCGGTCGGCGGCTGCCCGGCCAACACAATTCCCTGCGCCGGTTTCCGAGCGGTCCTCTCGGTCCCGCCAACGATCCGGGCCGCTGGCCGACTTCATTCGCGATGATCGATGACATCCCGGCGAGGGGATCATTCGCCCTGCCGCAGGCGGGCTGGCTGGCAGTGGCCCGGCCCCTGGCCCCCGGCTGGTGGCCGGGGGCCGGGTGGTTGGTCTGGTTGGTTAGTTGAAGCAGTTTTTGACGGTGCCGGCGCAGTTGGTGGGGTCGTTGTTGGTGATGGTGGTTTTGTGGTCGGTTTCGGTGGTGCCGTTGTTGTTGAGGATGCCGCCGGCGACGCGGTGGGTTTTGCTGCTGTCGGTGGCGGTGTTGTTGGTGATGGTGGTGGTGGTGAGGTTGGTGGTGGCTTTGTTGTTGAAGATGCTGCCGCCGTTGAGGGCGGTGTTGTTTTTGGTGTTGGTGTCGCGGAGGGTGAGGGTGGCGTTGGTGGTGTTGGTTGGTGGTTTGTTGTGGAAGCCGGGGTCGATGGTGGGTTGGTGGGTGTCGCCGTTGAAGATGGCGCCGCCGTAGCGGCCGGCGGTGTTGGTGGTGATGGTGCTGTGGGTGATGGTGGTGGTGGCGTCTGTGTGGTTGTCGGGGCGGCCGGTGGTGGTGTGTGTGGTGCCGGTGTTGAGGATGGCGCCGCCGTCGAGGCTGGCGTGGTTTTTGGTGATGGTGGTGTGGTCGAGGTGCAGGTCGGTGTCGGCCGCGTAGACCCCACCACCGCTGTGGCAGGCCTTGTTCTCCTTGATGTGCACCCGGGAGACCTTGACGAAACCGCCGGCGGTGAAGACGCCGCCGCCGTTGTGGTCGGCGGTGTTGCCCTCGATGGTGCTCTGCTGGATTTCGACCGTGCCGGCCTTTCCCTGCGTCTGCGCCTGGGCACCGGTCTTGGCCCTACCCTGGCCGTTGGCGACGGCTCCGCCGTTGCCAACGGCGGTGTTGTGACCGAGGCGGGTGTCGGTGATCTGCAGGACGCCGGCGGTGAAGATGGCGCCGCCGTCGTGCCGGGCGTGGTTGTTGTTCAGCTTGCTGTCGTGGATGTCGACCCGGCCGTAGTTGGCGATCGCCCCGCCGTTGCCCTCGGCGTTGTTACCGACCAGAGTGGTCTTGACCAGGCGGGCGGCACCACC
>NZ_SMJY01000117.1:0-19612 GCF_004348355.1 Micromonospora sp. KC721
GCGGATGGGCGACGCGGGTGTGCCGGTGGTGGTCGGTCTCGACAACGGCGGAACGAGCAACAACGCCACGGTGCTCACCGCCGACGGCCGGTTCCTCGTCGACGGCCTGCTGGAGATTCCCAGCGCCGTCGGGGCCGGCCCACAGGCGGCGATCGAGGCGCTGGCCCGCGCCCTGGACGGGGCGCTCGCGCACACCGGTGTGCCGAGGGAGCTGGTGCGGGCGGTGGGGTTGGACACTCCGGGGCCGGCCAGCGCGGACGGGGTGATCTCGTCGCGCGGGTCGACGAACTTCGCCCAGCCCGCCTGGCACGGCTTCGACGTGCGTGGGGCGTTGCAGCGGCGGCTCAACCTGCCGGTGGTCTACCTCAACGACGGCAACGCCGCCGCGCTCTACGCCCACCACGTCCACTTCGGGGCGGAGGCGACGGCCCGTTCCTCGGTGTCGGCGATCGTCGGCACCGGGCTGGGAGGCGGGATCGTGGTGGACGGCCGGGTGGTCACCGGCGCGGCCGGGATGGCCGGCGAGTTCGGGCATGTGCACATCCCGTTGGCCGGGCTGCTCGCCCCGGGGCAGCCGGAGCCCCGCTGCGCCTGCGGTTTCGTCGGGGACGCGGAGAGCGTCGCGTCGCTGACCGCGATCCGACGCAACCTGTTGCCGTACTGGCTGACCCGCCATCCGGGCCACCCGCTCGCCGCAGAGCCGGCAGGTCGGGCCGCCACGCTGGTACGGGGGTACGCGGAGCGGGGTGACGAACTGGCCCGGGAGGTCTTCGCCCAGCAGGCGGCGGCACTCGGGCGGCTGTTCACCATCGCCGCGAACTTCACCGACCCGCACGCGTACTTCGTCGGCGGCGGGGTGGTGGAGGCGCAGCCGCAGTTCCGGGACTGGTTCCTCGCCACGGTCCGCGAACACACGGTGCTGCGCGCGGAGCAGGTGGCCGTCGCCACCTTCGCCCTGGTGCCGGAGCGGGACATGGCCGGTGCCCGTGGCGTGGCCATCGCGGCGCTGGAGGCCCTGCGGTCCGGGGCGGTTGCCACGCCGGCCATGCCGACGACGTGACCAGGAGGCCCGCGTCCGGGACCGGGACGCGGACCTCCTGATCGGTTCGGGGTGGCGGGCCGCCAGCGGGTTCGTCGGTGCCGTTCAGCGCCGGGGCAAGGCGGTGGTGAAGGCGGCCCAGGCGTCCGGTGGGAAGAGCAGGACGGGGCCGGTGGGGTCCTTGGAGTCGCGGACGGCGACCAGGTCGGGCACGGTCGCCAGTTCCACGCAGGCGCCCTCGTCTCCGCTGTGGCTGCTCTTGCGCCAGGCGGCCGTGGCCAAGGCTGCGCCGATCGTCGGTGTCATGTCCTACCGTCCCTTCAACATGTGCAGGAGCAGGTTGCGGCTGTCAGTCGGGCTGAGCGCGACGGTCCGCAGGTGTTCCATGATCTTGGTGCAGGTTCGTAGGTCACCCGGCCGGTCGAGGACCATCTGTCCGGCGACGGTCTCCACCGAGGCGATGAGCGGGTCCTCCGGGTCGGCGAACTCGAGGATGTGCAGCGAGCCGCGGGTGCCCCGGTGGTAGCCGGCCGACAGCGGGATGACCTGGACGGTCACGTTGGGCAGTTCGCTCATCTTGAGCAGGTGCTGCAACTGCTGTTCCATCACCGCCCGCTCGCCGACCGGGCGCAGCAGCGCGCCCTCGTCGATGATCGCGTCGAAGATGGGTGGTTCGTCATCGCTGATCCGCTGCTGCCGGTCGAGCCGGAGCTGCACCCGCTGCTCGACCTGGTCGTCGCTGAGGGTGTGTGGCCCGCCGCGCATCACGCCGCGGATGTAGTCGGCGGTCTGGAGCAGGCCCGGTACCACCGAGGGCTCGAAGTTGGCGATGCCGGTCGCTTCGGCCTCCAGGGCGATGAAGTCGATGGTGCGTCTGTCCAGCAGGTGTGAGTACGGCACCCACCAGCCGGGTTTGCGGGTGTCCTTGGCGAGCTGCACCGCGGCGGTGATCTCGTCCGGCCCGACCCCGTAGAGGCTGAGCAGCGCGCGCACGGTGGCGGGGCTGACCAGCGTCTGTGCGTTCTCGTAGCGGGACAGGGTGCTGCGGGTGCTGTTGATCTCGTCGGCGGCGGCCTCCAGCGTGAGGCCGGCCGCCTCCCGGTGGGTGCGCAGGGCGATGCCGAGCCGGCGTGCCCGAGCGGTCTTCGGAGCCATGAGTCGATGGTCGCATATGTCTCTGGGAAAGTGCGCATGAGAGAACGTCGATGAGAGTTGCATTCACGCCTGTCCACCTGTCAATCTGTGTTGGCGTCCTCACCAACGGTTGTCGTGGCGACGGCGATGGTGAGCGACCGGAGGGGATGGGGCGCGTGGCGATCGGGTTTACTCCCCCGTACCTGATCGCCACGTGCCACCGCCGCTCTCCATCGGGGAGGAAACGTCGGATGAGGGTGGGCGGATGGCTGGGCGAGCGGCGATGACCCGGTTCCTCGTGGTGCTCACCGACGTCCGCACGGTCGAGGGGAGGGAGGTTCGCGACGAGCGGACCGCGCCCGAGCGGCGGCGACAGGTGGTCGGTGCCAACAGCCGGGAGGCCGCCGATCGGATCGCCGGCGCCTTCATGGCCCTCGGGATGGTGCGCGCCGGCCGGCAGCGGGTGAAGGTCATCGCCGTCGGGCGGGGGCGGCACGCCACCCCCGACAGCTAGGCCACGCTCCGTGTCGACGCGGATGACCGGTTGCGAAGGATGTTCTCCTCCTGCCGGGTATCGCCATCGGCCCGCCGCCACCCACAGTAAGGTCAACCGGGTGAGCGCCGCTGGCGGCTCCGCAGTCGCGTACCGAGAGGTGACCCAGTGACCACCCCAGGCAAGACCCGCGTGGCGATCGTCTTCGGCGGTCGCAGCCCCGAACACGGCATCTCCTGCGTCAGCGCCGGCAGCGTGCTCGGCGCGCTCGACCCGGACGAGTTCGAGGTGGTGCCGGTGGGCATCACCCGCCAGGGGCAGTGGGTGCTCGCCAACGGCGACCCGAACCGGCTCGCCATCCACGACCGCAGGCTGCCGGAGATCACCGCCGGGTCCGGCGCGGAACTGGTGCTGCGTGCCGACCCCACCGCAGCCGGACTGATGGTGCTCGACCCGGCCGAGGGCCCCCGCGCGCTGGCCGACGTCGACGTGGTCTTCCCCGTGCTGCACGGCGCGTACGGCGAGGACGGCACCATCCAGGGCATGCTGGAGATGGCCGACATCCCCTACGTCGGGGCGAACGTCTTCGCCTCGGCGGCGGCGATGGACAAGGAGTTCACCAAGAAGCTCTGCGCAGTCGAGGGCATCCCGGTCGGCCCGTACGCCGTGCTGCGCAGCGGCACCAACCTCAGCGAGGCCGACAAGGAGCGCCTCGGCCTGCCGGTGTTCGTCAAGCCGTCCCGGGCCGGCTCGTCCTTCGGCATCACCAAGGTCGACGACTGGTCCCAGCTCGACGCCGCCGTCGCGGCGGCCCGTGAGATCGACACCAAGGTGCTGGTCGAGGGCGCGATCGTCGGCCGGGAGGTCGAGTGCGGCGTGCTGGAGGGCGAGGCCGGCGGTGCCCCCGAAGCGTCCGTGCTCGCCGAGGTGCGGGTCGTCTCCGGCCACGACTGGTACGACTTCGAGGCCAAGTACATCGACGACTCCTGCGAGTACGACATCCCCGCCGACCTGCCCGAGCGGGTCACCCGCCGGGTGCAGGAGTACGCCACCCGGGCCTTCACCGCACTGGACTGCTCCGGCCTGGCCCGGGTCGACTTCTTCGTCACACCCGAGCTGGACGTCTACCTCAACGAGATCAACACCATGCCGGGCTTCACGTCGACCTCGATGTTCCCCCGGATGTGGGCGGCCTCCGGGCTGGAGTACCCGAAGCTGGTCAACCGGCTGATCCGAACGGCCCTGCACCGCGACGCCGGCCCCCGCTGACCGGTGTCACCGCCGGGGCTCGACCGGGGACGCGGGCAGCCGCCGGTCAGCGCCGGCAGCCGGACGGCACCTCGCCACCGGACGGGACGGAGGCGACGATCGGGTCGGAGATCGGGGCCACCCACTGCAACGGCTGTTCGTACGCCGCGGGCACGGTGACCGTGACGGCGGTCTCCCGGTCGACGGTGGTCAGCACCATGGCGCCGCCCTCCTGCCGGCCGTACCAGCAGACGCTGTTGACTGCCCAGACGTCGGCGGTGGCGGGGACGGTCGGCTCGGCGCCGCCACAGGCCACGGTCAGCGCCGGGTCGCCGTATGCGGCGTTCTGCTCGGGACCAGCGGTCACCGGGCGCTGCCGCAGGTCGCGTACCGACTCGGGCAGCTGCGACATCAGCGCCCGGCAGACCGTGGCCGGGCGGGCGGCGAGCGCCGGGGCGGCCATTGCGACCGGGGCGCCGGACTGCGCGCGGGCCGTGGTCACGGTGGGGCTGGGCGCGGCGGCCGGGGTGTCGGGCGCGAGCCGGGCGAGGGTGAACCCGGCGACCGCGACGGTCACCGGCACCGCGACCAGGGTGGCGAGCAGCGCCGCCCGCCGGGTCGCCGGATCCCGGCCGGGCCGGTCCTCCGCCGGCTGCTCGCGCTCGACCGACGGGGAGGGGCAGGAGGTCATCCGGTCCACTTACAGCCGCACCACCGAACACGTGAGGGTGCGGGTGATACCCGGCACCATCTGCACCTTGCTGACGATCAACTTACCGAGTTCGTCGACGGTGTTCGCCTCGGTGAGCACCACCACGTCGTACGGCCCGGTGACGGCGTCGACCCGGACCACGCCGGCAAGATCCGCGATCAGGCCGGCCACGTCACGCGCCCGGCCGACCTCGGTCTGGATGAGGATGTACGCCTGTACCACGACTCGACCTCCGTCCGTCGCCGCCAGCGGGCGGCCCGAAGGGTGAAACTACCTTACGGAGCAGGGGAAACCCCTATCGGTGGCCGGTCGGACGCGGTGAGCGAGCATAGGTGAGGGTGGTCCGGACAGGAGTGAGGGGACGGGATGACGGTCGCGGGTGTCGGGGAGTTTGGGCTGATCGAGCGGGTGACGGCCCGGCTGGCGCACGGCGGGCACTGCCTGCTCGGCCCGGGTGACGACGCGGCGGTCGTGGCCGCGCCGGACCAGCGGGTGGTGGCCTCGACCGACGTGCTGGTCGAGGGGCGGCACTTTCGCCGGGACTGGTCCGGCGCGCGTGACGTCGGGCACCGGGCCGCGGCGGCCAACCTCGCCGACATCGCCGCGATGGGGGCGGTCCCCACCGCGCTGCTGGTCGCTCTCTGCATGCCGGCGGACCTGGACACCGCCTGGGCCGAGGGGCTCGCCGACGGGCTCGGGGCGGAGGCGGCCACGGTGGGCGCCGGCGTGGTGGGCGGCGACATGTCCGCCAGTCCGACGCTGACCATCGCGGTCACCGCGCTCGGTGACCTGGGCGGGCGCGACCCGGTGGTCCGCTCCGGGGCCCGGCCGGGGGACGTGCTCGCGCTGGCCGGCCGGATCGGCTGGGCAGCCGCCGGCCTGACCGTGCTGTCCCGCGGATTCCGCACCCCCCGGCTGCTGGTGGAGGCGTACCGGCGGCCGGAGGTGCCGTACCCGGCCGGGCCGCAGGCCGCCCGGCTCGGCGCCACCGCCATGATCGACGTCTCGGACGGGCTGCTGGCGGACCTGGGCCACGTGGCGGCGGCCAGCGGGGTCGGCATCGACGTACGCCGGGACGCCTTCGAGGTGCCCCGGCAGATGCGCGACGCCGCGCAGGCACTCGGGGTCGACCCGTACTCGTGGATCCTCGCCGGGGGCGACGACCACGCGTTGGCCGCGACCTTTCCCCCGGCCGTGGCGTTGCCGGCCCCGTGGCGGCCGATCGGCCGGGTGGTGCCGGGCACGGGGGTCACCGTCGACGGCACCGGGTACGACGGCCCGACCGGCTGGGACCACTTCCGGTAACGGCCGGCCGGGGTCGTACCCTTTACCGGTGAGTCAGCTCGATATCCGTCCCCTGGCCTTCGACTCGCCGGTGGCGCAGTCGCTGATCCGCGCCACGCTGGCCGACCTGGCGCAGCGGTACGGCGGCAACGGCGACGACACGCCGGTGCACGCCGCCGAGTTCGTGCCGCCGCGGGGAGCCTTCCTGGTCGCGTACCTGGACGGTCGGCCGGTGGGCTGCGGCGGCTGGCGCGGCCACGGCGACGACGCCGCGGAGTTGAAGCGGATGTACACCGACCCGGCGGCCCGGGGGCGGGGGGTGGCCCGTGCGGTGCTGGCGGCGGTCGAGGAGTCCGCCCGGTACCACGGCCGCAAGCGGATCGTCCTGGAGTGCGGCGACAAGCAGCCCGAGGCGATCGCCCTGTACACCTCGGCCGGCTACGAGCCGATCCCGAACTTCGGTCTCTACGCCGACGAGCCGGGCTGCCTCTCCTTCGGGCGGGTGCTCTGATCGACCTCCCGTCCGGGCTCCCATTCGCCTGGCCCGCTGGTGGCCGGGGTGGCGGTTGTCGTCACGCGAGCTGCTGGCGGCACCCGGTGCCGAATCGCCACAACGAGTGACGTCGGGCCATGGCTACGGACAGTGGGCCGGAGGTGGAGGTCAGTGCGCCGCGGCACCAGTGGGTGGACGGAGTCACCGACGGGAGCGACAGGCAGAAGCCGCCCGGACGGTTCCGGGCGGCTTCTGCGCTGTATGGGGTGGTCCTGCCAGCGGACGGCGCAAGCGCCGCCCGTGGTCGCGTCAGGCGCGGGTGACCTTGCCGGCCTTGATGCACGAGGTGCAGACCTGCAGCTTCTTGGTGGTGCCGCCACCGGCCGGGGTACGCACCGACTGGATGTTCGGGTTCCAGCGGCGGTTGGTCTTCTTCTTGGACCAGGGCACGTTGTGGCCGAAGCCCGGCCCCTTGCCACAGACGTCGCACACGCTAGCCACGGGATACTCCTGGGATTGATACGTTCATGAGGTCGCCAGCAGGGCGCTGCCCGGGCAACCTGGCCAGGTTACCCGATGACCCCTACCCTCGACCAACCGGCCCGGTCCGCAGGCGACGACGTGACGCCGGTCACCTTCGCCCGGCCGGCACCCGACCCGACGGTGCCGGACCCTCGGACACGCCGGGCAGAGCCGGTCGACCCCGGCGCGTGTCGGTACGCGACAGTAGGCTTCTGGCCGTGCTGGACACCCTCGACGCCGCCGCGGTACGCCGCTGGTGCGCGAACGGGCTCGCCGCGCTCCGGCAGCATCAGGGTGAGATCGACGAGCTGAACGTCTACCCGGTTCCCGACGGCGACACCGGCACCAACATGGTGCTCACCCTCACCTCGGCCCAGCAGGCGCTCGCGATGGACCTGGAAACCCTGCCCGAGGCCGGGCAGACCCCGCACGGGCACGCGCTGCGGCTGATGGCGCGCGGCGCGCTGCTCGGCGCGCGGGGCAACTCCGGGGTGATCCTGTCACAGATCCTGCGTGGCCTCGCCGACGCGCTCGCCGCCACCCCCACGGTCGCCGGCCGGGAGTTGGCCGGCGCGCTGCGGGCCGCCACCGCGACGGCGTACGCGGCCGTCGCCCAGCCGGTGGAGGGCACGCTGCTCAGCGTCGTGGCCGCCGCCGCGACCGCGGCCGAACGGGCCGACAGCGACGACCTGGGCACCGTCGCCCGGGTGGCGGCGGGGGAGGCGGCCCGTGCCTTGGCCCGCACCCCGCAACAGTTGCCCGCGCTGGCCCACGCCGGGGTCGTCGACGCCGGTGGCCGGGGGCTCTGCCTGCTGTTCGACGCGCTGGTCGAGGTGGTCACCGGGGAGAGCCCACCCCGGCCGGTGCCGATGACCCGCACGGTCCGCCCGCCGCTGACGACCGTTCGGGAGACCGGCTCCGAGGAGTACGCGTACGAGGTGCAGTTCCTTCTCGACGCCGATTACACGGCGGTGGCCCGGATGCGGGCCGAACTGGCCGCGCTCGGCGACTCGCTGGTGGTGGTCGGTGACGGCCCGTCGCCCGCGGCATCCACCACCTGGAACGTGCACGTGCACGTCAACGACATCGGCGCGGCGGTCGAGGCGGGGGTGGTGGCCGGCCGGCCGTACCGGATCTCGGTGACCCGGTTCGCCGACCAGGCGGCCCCCGCCGCGCCGGCCGTCGACGGCCGGGCGGCGGTGGTGGTCGCCGCCGGAGCGGGCCTCGCGGAGTTGTTCACCGGCGAGGGGGCCACGGTGGTGCCGGGCAACCCGTCCACCGGCGAGCTGCTGGACGCCGTCCGGGCCACCGCCGCCGCCTGGGTCGTGGTGCTGCCGAACGACCCGAACACGCAGGCCGTGGCGAGCGCCGCCGCGAAGGAGGCACACGCCCTCGGCATCAAGGTCAGCGTGGTGCCGACCCGCTCCCCGGTGCAGGCCCTCGCGGCGCTGGCCGTCCGGAATCCGAAGCGGCGCTTCGAGGACGATGTGATCGCGATGGCCGAGGCGGCCGGCGCCTGCCGGTACGCCGAGGTCTGCCACGCCAGCCGGGAGGCGCTGACCGTCGCCGGCCCGTGCCGCCCCGGCGACGTGCTCGCCCTGGTCGAGGGGGAGGTGCATCTGATCGGCGCCGACCTGGTCGACACCTGCGTCGCCGTGGTCGACCGGATGCTCGGCGGCGGCGGGGAGCTGGTCACCCTGCTCACCGGCGTGGACGCCCCGGACGGCCTGGCCGAGGCCGTCCGCGCCCACGTCGGGCGGCGCTGGCCATTCGTCGAGGTGCAGACGTATCCGGGCGGCCAACCGCACTATCCGCTCCTGGTGGGGGTCGAATGACGAGCGAGCCGTCGACCGTGGACACGCCGCTGAGGAAGCTGGTCGGCGAGCGCACGGCCAAGGCCCTGGCGAGCCACCTCGACCTGCACACCGCCGGCGACCTGGTCTACCACTTCCCGCGCCGCTACGACGAGCGCGGCGAACACACCGACATCCGTTCGCTGGACGTGGGGGAGCAGGTCACGGTGCTGGCCCAGGTGCAGCGCACCACCGTGCGGCCGATGCGCCAACGTCGGGGCAACCTGCTGGAGGTGACCGTCGGCGACGGCTCCGGCGGGCTGCTCACCTGCACCTTCTTCGGCAACCAGGCGTGGCGGGAGCGGGAGCTGCGCCCCGGCCGCTGGGGGCTGTTCGCCGGCAAGGTCACCGAGTTCCGGGGCAAGCGGCAGCTCAACGGCCCGGAGTACGTTCTGCTCGGCGAGGGTGGCGAGGGCGAGGCGGCGGCCAACGAGGAGGTCGAGGAGTTCGCCGGGGCGCTGATCCCGGTCTACCCCGCTGCCGCCGCCGTGCCCACCTGGGTGATCGCCCGCTGCGTGCGGGTGGTGCTGGACACGTTCACCCCGCCCGACGATCCGCTGCCGGCCACCGTGCGGGCCACCCGCAACCTGGTCGGCATCGGAACCGCACTGCGGGAAATCCACCGCCCGTCCAGCAAGGAGGAGCTGTACCGGGCGCGCCGCCGGCTCAAGTGGGACGAGGCGTTCGCGGTGCAGCTCACCCTGGCGCAACGCAAGGTACGGGCGGCGGCCTGGCCGGCGAAGGCCCGGCCACCGAAGCGGGGTGGGCTGCTGGACGCGTTCGACGCCCGGCTGCCGTACGAGTTGACCCCCGGTCAGCGGGACGTGGGCGTGGAGATCGCCGCCGACCTGGCCACCGCCCACCCGATGCACCGGCTACTGCAGGGCGAGGTCGGCAGCGGCAAGACGGTCGTGGCGTTGCGGGCGATGCTCCAGGTGGTCGACGCCGGTGGGCAGGCGGCGCTGCTCGCCCCGACCGAGGTGCTCGCCGCCCAGCACCACCGGGGGATGCTGGAGTTGCTCGGCCCGCTGGCCCAGGCCGGCGAGCTGGGTGCGGCCGAGGACGCCACCCGGGTCGAGCTGGTCACCGGCTCGCTCGGCGCGGCGGCCCGGCGGCGGGCGCTGGCGGAGGTCGCCGCGGGGCGGGCGGGCATCGTGCTCGGCACCCACGCGCTGCTCTACGAGGGGGTGGACTTCGCCGACCTCGGCTTGGTGGTCGTGGACGAGCAGCACCGCTTCGGTGTGGAGCAGCGCGACGCGTTGCGCGCCAAGGCCGACCAGCCGCCGCACGTGCTGGTGATGACGGCCACGCCGATCCCGCGCACGGTCGCGATGACGGTCTACGGCGACCTGGAGACCTCCACCCTCTCCCAGTTGCCGCAGGGGCGTTCGCCGATCGCCTCGCACGTGGTGCCGGCCGCCGAGAAGCCGGCCTTCCTCGACCGGGCCTGGCGCCGGCTGCGCGAGGAGGTCACCGCCGGCCACCAGGCGTACGTGGTCTGCCCGCGCATTGGTGAGGGACCGCAGAGCGACGAGGAGGCGCCCCGCGAGGACGACAGCGGTCGGCGGCCGCCGCTGGCGGTGACCGAGGTGGCGCCGCTGCTCGCCGAGGGGCCGCTGCACGGGCTGCGGATCGGTGTCCTGCACGGGCGGCTGCCCGCCGACGAGAAGGACGCCGTGATGCGCTCGTTCGCCGCCGGTGACCTGGACGTGCTGGTCGCCACCACCGTGGTCGAGGTGGGCGTCAACGTGCCCAACGCCACCGTGATGATCGTGCTGGACGCCGACCGGTTCGGCGTGTCCCAGCTGCACCAGCTGCGGGGCCGGGTCGGCCGGGGTACCGCCCCCGGGCTCTGCCTGCTGGTCACCGAGGCGGCCGAGGGCTCCTCGGCCCGCGACCGCCTGGACGCGGTCGCCTCCACCACCGACGGTTTCAAGCTGGCCGAGCTCGACCTGGAACAGCGCCGCGAGGGTGACGTGCTGGGCGCCACCCAGTCGGGCCGCCGCTCGCACCTGCGGCTGCTGTCGCTGCTGCGCGACACCGACCTGATCCGCGACGCCCGCACCGAGGCGATCGCCCTGGTCGCCGACGATCCGGAGCTGGTCCGGCATCCGGCGCTGGCCGCGTCGGTCGCCGCGCTGGTCGACGAGGAACGAGCGGAGTACCTGGAAAAGGGGTGAGGGAGGACCCGGCGACGGACCGCGAGCAACGCCGAGGGCGCGCCGACCGGGTGGTCGACGCGCCCTCGGTGGTCAGGCAGGTGTCGCTCAGGCGGTGAAGCGGATCCGTCGGCGTCGCGCGACGACGAAGAGCACCACGCCGGCCGCCAGCAGGGCGAGCGCGCCCGCGGCGATGCTGCCGGCTGCCGCGCCGGTCAGTGGCAGGCCGGGCTCCTCCGGCTCGCCGCCGCCGGTGCCGCCGTCCTTGCAGTCCTCCGGCTGCTCCCAGGCCAACGGGCCACCCGAGTCCAGGTCGCCGGTGACGGTGACGGTGAGGCCCTTGCCGGCCTTGAAGCTGACACTGCCGCTGCGACCGGGCTCGACGGTCAGCGTCTTGGCCTCACCCTTGTTGGGGGTGAAGGTCGAGGTCACGGTGGTGCCGTCCTCCGGGTTGCTGACCTGGAAGATCATCTTGTCGCAGGTGGACTCGTAGCTGGCCTCCGGCGTACCGACCTCGGGCTCCTGGCAGTCCTCGGGCTTCTCCCAGTCGCTGGTGAAGTCCTTCATGCCGGGCGCGGTGACGGTGACGGTCTGCGCCTGGGCCGGCGTGAGTTCGAGCTTCTCGATGGCCCGCATCGGCACGGTCAGCTTCCTGGTGAAGCCGTTGCTGCCGGCCACGGTGAACGCGGCCGGCGCGTTGCCGTTGCGGTTGACCAGGGTCAGCTCGACGCCGCCGTCGCAGTCGGCGGAGGCGATCACCTCGGGGGTCGCCACGCAGGTGCCGGAG
Organism: Micromonospora sp. KC721; assembly: GCF_004348355.1. Taxonomy (NCBI): domain Bacteria; kingdom Bacillati; phylum Actinomycetota; class Actinomycetes; order Micromonosporales; family Micromonosporaceae; genus Micromonospora; species Micromonospora sp. KC721. The sequence goes on from NZ_SMJY01000117.1 coordinate 11,725, forward strand.
CCGCCGTTGTACCAGGCATTCGGGCCCTTGGAGCGGGAGCCGATGCCCTTGGGGCTGCCGACCTTGCGGTCGCCGTACCGCTCACTGGTCTCGGTCAGCGGGTCGATGATCCTGCTGCCGAAGACGAAGTCGACCTGGGTGTAGCAGGTGGGCACCTCGACCTGGAACGTGAGGGTGGACACGCCCAGCTCACCCTCGGCCACCCCGGTGAACTTGTTGACCGAGCTGGCCAGCACGTACTGCGGCAGGGCGAACTTGGCCGACGGGGCCACGTACGACACCAGGGCCAGTTCCTGCTCCTCGCCCACGCAGAGCGGGCCGTTGGTGAGGGTGATCGAGGCCTCGCCCTTCGGGCCGTCGAAGGTGTGCGTGTAGCGCGCGTCGTCGGCCTTGACGCAGTTCGGCGCGGAGCCCTTCGACTTGCCGGCGGCGGCGCTGCCGGTCGGGGAGGCCGACGGCGAGGGGGACGGCTTGGTGGCGACCGCCGGTGCGGTGAAGGCGAGCGCCGTGGCCAGGCCGGCCAGCGCGGCGGCGGCCACGACGAGCGGTCGCCGTGGGGAGGGCTGGGGACGGATCACGCGTACTCCCGGGGTGAAAAGCGTCAGGGGCGCGGCGCGTGGGATGGCGGCGGCTGGTCGCGGTCGCGCGCCTGCGCCCCGCGACGGCGCCTCCCCGCGCCACGTGGCCGGCGTACGAGGCCGGCACCCGGCCGACCCTAGTGGGCCGGTCGTCGGCCCGACAGTCCACATGTTTCCCTAAACATCTTGTTATATATCTGAGATCATTGATCAACTGAGTGTGATCATCTGGTGGCCCGGCGGACACCCGCCGTGTCGGCGGCACCGCCGGGATCGTCGCGTAGCGTCAGCGGCATGAGAGGGGACAGACCGTGACCCGGATCGTGGCCGGCACCTTCGGCGGGCGGCGGATCGCCGCCCCGCCCGGTGCCGGTACCCGCCCCACCTCCGACCGGGTGCGGGAGGCGCTGTTCAGTGCCGTGCAGGCCGAGGTGGACCTGGTCGGTGCGCGCTTCGCCGACCTGTACGCCGGCTCCGGCGCGGTGGGCCTGGAGGCGCTCTCCCGGGGTGCCGAGCACGTGCTGCTGGTCGAGTCCGACGCGCGGGCCGCCCGGGTGATCCGGGAGAACGTCGCCGCCCTCCGGGCCGGCTCCGCCGTCCGGCTGGTCACCGGCCGGGTGGCCGGCGTGCTGGCGGCCGGTCCCGGTGACCAGCCGTACGACGTGGTCTTCGCCGACCCGCCGTACGCGACACCGGATGCGGAGGTCACCGAGCTGCTGACCGCGCTGGTGCGGCACGACTGGCTGGCTCCCGACGCCCTGGTGGTGGTGGAGCGCTCCAGCCGGACCGGGCCGGTCGCCTGGGTGCAGGGCATCACCGCCGAGCGCAGTCGGCGCTACGGCGAGACCACCCTTTGGTACGGTCGCCGATCATGAGACGTGCGGTGTGTCCCGGCTCGTTCGACCCGGTCACCAACGGGCACCTCGACATCGTCGGACGGGCCAGCCGGCTCTTCGACGAGGTGATCGTCGGCGTGCTGGTGAACCAGTCGAAAAGCGGCCTGTTCACCGTCGATGAGCGGATCGACATGCTTCGCGAGGTGACCGCCTCGTACGACAACGTCCGGGTCGAATCCTTCCGCGGCCTGCTGGTCGACTTCTGCCGGACGCAGGAGGCCAGCGTGCTGATCAAGGGACTGCGGGCGGTCAGCGACTTCGACTACGAGTTGCAGATGGCGCAGATGAACATCGGCCTGGCCGGGGTGGAGACCCTGTTCATGCCCACCAACCCGCTTTACTCCTTCATCTCCTCGAGTCTGATCAAGGACGTGGCGAAGTGGGGCGGGGACATCTCCGCCCACGTGCCCGACCGGGTCCGGGCCGAACTCGAGGCCCGCATCGGGCCGGAGTCCCGCAGATGAATCCGTCCCCACCGACGCCGGGCGACGCGCGACGCGCCGGACCGGGGTGGATGGGGCGGGGGTGGCCGGCACACGACATCATGTGTGCAGCGGGAAACCGGCCGGAGCCCGCAGCATGTAGGTCGGCCGACGGACGACAGGAGTGAGGTACCGGTGGACCCGCTCGATCGCATCGACGAACTGATCGCCATGGTGGAGCAGGCCCGCTCCGTCCCGATGTCACGGAACAACTGCATGGTCGACCGGGGCGAGATGATCGCGGCCCTGGACGAGTTGCGCGCCGAACTCCCCGCCGACCTGCGCCGGGCCGCCGCTCTCCTGGAGGAGCGGGACAAGATCATGGAGGCCGGCAAGCGCGAGGCCGACCGGATCATCAGCGAGGGTGAGGCGGAACACGCCCGCCTCGTCTCGGTGAACGAGATCACGGTCTCCGCCGAGCACGAGGGTGCCCGGATCATCGCGGAGGCCCGGGCCGAGGCGCAGCGGCTGCGCGAGGAGGTCGACGACTACGTCGACACCGCGCTGGCGAACTTCGAGCAGTTCCTGACCCGGGCGCTGGCCTCGATCGAGCGTGGCCGGGACAAGATGCACGCGCTGCGGGAGATCGGCACCTTCGGTGGGGACGAGGCCGAACGCCCGCTACCCTTCTGAACGACACCTCACCAGCCGACATGCCGGCCAGGGGCGTCGCCCCGGTTCGACGGTGCGGCGGTCGCCCAGGTAACCTTCTTTGTCGGCCTCTCACCGGCCGGAGTCTGACTATGCCCAAACACTCGCCATCGAACCTCGACCCCAGGTCGCCGCTGGTCCTCGACACGAGGGACCTGCCGCGTCGGCCTGGTGCGATGCGTACGGTCAAGCGGGTCGTTCCGGCACCGGCGGACCTCGGCGTGGAGTTGATCGGCGTGCCGGAGGGCGCGGATCTCGACCTCGACCTGAGGTTGGAGTCGGTGTCCGAGGGCGTACTCGTCTCCGGGACCGTCACCGGTCCCATCCGGGGCGAGTGCGGCCGCTGTCTGCGCCAGATCAACGACTCGGTGGCCGTGCCCGTCCAGGAGCTGTACGCGTACGAGAACAGCGCCACGGACGACACGACCGACGAGGACGAGGTGGGCCGGATGCAGGGCGATCTGATCGACCTGGAGCCGGCGCTGCGGGACGCGGTGGTGCTGACGCTGCCGACGAACCCGCTCTGCCGGGAGGACTGCCCAGGCCTGTGCCCCGAGTGCGGGGTGCACTGGGACGATCTGCCGGCCGACCACAGCCACCAGCAGATCGACCCGCGTTGGGCGGGCCTGTCGCAACTGAACCGTACAGAGGAGTAGGAACCGTGGCCGTCCCGAAGCGCAAGATGTCGCGCAGCAACACCCGGTCCCGCCGGGCGAACTGGAAGGCGGCCGTGGTCGCGACCGTGGCCTGCCCGCAGTGCAAGTCGGCGAAGCTGCCGCACGCCGCGTGCTCCGTCTGCGGCACGTACAACGGCCGCCAGGTTCTCGAGGTCTGAGGTCTGGACGCCGAGTGACGCCCCCGACCACGGGTCGGGTGGCGCGCGCACCCTGGCGATCGCCCGGTGCCCCGGCTCCCTCCGGTGCCGGTCGGTCCACCCCGGCCGGCACCGGTGCGGAGCCGGGCACCGCGCGGATCGCCGTTGACCTCCTCGGCGGGGACGACGCCCCCGCCGTCGTGGTTGACGGCGCTCTGCGAGCCGTACGCGCCGATCCGGACCTGCACCTGCTGCTCGTCGGCCCGACCGAGGTCGCGGTCGCGGTGACCGCTGCGCTGACCCCGGCGCAGCGTGCCCGGGTCGCCGTCCGTGCGGCCCGTGCCGTGCCCGGACCGGCGCACCACGCGCCGCGTGCCGACAGCACCGTCCGGGCCGCCGTCGCCGCCGTCCGCGACGGCACCGCCGACGCCCTCGTCTCCGCCGGCTCGACCGGCGCCACCGTCACCGCCGCGGCCCTGGGCCTCGGCCGGTGGGCCGACGTCCGGCAGCCGGCCCTGGTGGCCACGCTGCCCGCCGTCTCCGGCCCGGTGGTGCTGCTCGACGTCGGCGGCTCCCTGGAACCCCGCCCCGCCACCCTGGTCCGGCACGCCCTGCTCGGTGCCGCCTACGCCGCCGTCGCGCACGCCGTCGCCGCCCCCCGGGTGGGACTGCTCTCCGTCGGGACGGAGGCCGGCAAGGGCGACCGCCCGCGGCGGGCCGCCGACCCCCAGCTCGCCGCCGCGCGGCTGCCGTGCGGCGCACGCTACGTCGGCCTGGTCGAGGGGTACGACGTGGCGACCGGCGCCCGCGCCGACGTGGTGGTCACCGACGGGTTCACCGGCAACGTGCTGCTCAAGGCGATCGAGGGCGCGTACATGATGGCGGGTGGTCCGCCGGTCGGCGGCGGCACGCCCCGCGCGGCGGCCCTGCTCGGCGTGGCCGGCACCGTGGTGGTGTGCCACGGCGCCGCCGAGGCCGACGACGTCGCCTCCGGGATCGCCCTCGCCGCGCACCTGTGGCGGCGGGGCACCACCGACCGGGTCCGGGCGCTGCTCGACGGCGCTGCCCAACATCCACCGCCCAGTGACAGCAACGACACCGAGGTAACGGCATGACGAACGACAAGCGGCGGCGTGCTCCCGTCGGTCACCTGGAGGCGGCGTTCGGTGTGACGCTCGACCCCGAACTGTTGGAGCGGGCGCTGACCCACCGCTCGTACGCGTACGAGAACGGCGGCCTGCCCACCAACGAGCGGCTGGAGTTCCTCGGCGACTCGGTGCTCGGCGTGGTGATCACCACCGCCCTCTTCCGCAATCACCCGGACCTGCCCGAGGGGCAGCTCGCCAAACTGCGGGCCAGCGTGGTCAACATGCGCGCCCTGGCCGACGTGGCCCGTGGCCTGGGGCCGGACGGGCTGGGGGCGTACCTGCTGTTGGGCAAGGGTGAGGAGGCCACCGGCGGCCGGAACAAGGCGAGCATCCTCGCCGACACCCTGGAGGCGCTGCTCGGCGCGATCTACCTGCAGTACGGCCTGGACACCGCCGCTCAGGTCGTCCACCGGCTGTTCGACCCGGTGATGGCCGAGTCCGCCGGCCGGGGGGCCGCACTGGACTGGAAGACCAGCCTGCAGGAGCTGACCGCCGCGCTGGGACTGGGCGTCCCCGAGTACCGGATCGAGGGCACCGGCCCGGACCACCTCAAGACCTTCACCGCCTGGGTGGTGGTGGCCGGCAACCGCTACGGCGGGGCCGAGGGGCGCAGCAAGAAGGAGGCCGAGCAGCGGGCCGCCGAGGCGGCCTGGCGGCAGCTGACCGAGCAAGCCGAGAGGGAGCAGGCCGCCCTGGTCGCGGCGGAATCCGAGCCGGCGGAATCCGAGCCGGCCGTGGCGCGATCCGAGCCGGCCGCGGTGGCTGAGCCGGCCCCGGTCGCCGTCGAGCCGCCCGCTGGCCCCGCCGGGGCGGGTCTGGGCCGTGCCTGAGCTGCCCGAGGTCGAGACGGTCCGGCAGGGCCTGGCCCGGTGGGTCACCGGCCGGCGGATCGCCTCGGTGCAGGTGCGCCACCCGCGCGCGATACGCCGGCACGCTCCGGGCGCCACGCACTTCGCCGACGTGCTCGCCGGCCGCACCGTCACCGGCGTACGCCGCCGGGGCAAGTACCTCTGGCTGCCGCTGGACAGCGGCGACGCGATGGTCGGTCACCTCGGCATGTCCGGCCAACTGCTGCTACAGCCGATCGACGCGGCCGACGAGTTGCACCTGCGGGTCCGGTTCCGGTTCGCCGACGACGGCCCCGAGCTGCGTTTCGTCGACCAACGCACGTTCGGCGGGCTGTCGGTCAGCGAGAGCGGCGCGGAGCTGCCCGCGGAGATCGCGCACATCGCCCGGGACCCGATGGACGAGGAGTTCCCCGACGCCGGGTTCGTGACCGCGCTGCGCCGGCGGCGTACCGAGGTGAAGCGGGCGCTGCTCGACCAGACCTTGATTTCCGGGGTGGGCAACATCTACGCCGACGAGGCGCTGTGGCGGGCGAGGCTGCACGGGGCGCGCCCCACCGACGCGGTGACCGCCCCGGCCGCCACCCGCCTGCTCGGCCACGTCCGGGACGTGTTGGGTGAGGCGATCCAGCAGGGCGGCACCAGCTTCGACGCCCTGTACGTCAACGTCAACGGCGAGAGCGGCTACTTCGACCGGTCGCTGAACGTCTACGGCCGGGAGGGTGCGCCCTGCCGCCGCTGCGGCACGCCGATCCGCCGGGAGGCGTTCATGAACCGGTCGTCGTACAGCTGCCCGCGCTGCCAGCCCCGGCCCCGGTCGGCACCGCGCGGGTGAGCTCCGGCCCGTCGCCCGGGCGGGGGTCGCGCCGGCGCGGCGGTCACCGGGGGGCGGCGGGCTGGGCAGACGGCAGGCAGGGGGCCCGCCAGGCGTCCCGGGTGCGGTTCTTGCGGATGGAGGCGAAGCCGTAGCCCAGGGTCTGCACGCAGAAGGTGGCGGGCGAGCCGGTGTACTCCACATGGAAGACCGGTTTGCCGGCCTCCACGAAGGGCAGCAGCCGGGCGCACCGACGCAGGCGTACGCACTCCTCGTCGACCGCGAAGTCGAAGTCGGGGGCCAGCGCCGCCACCTGCGCCAGGTCGTTCAGCAGTCCGGGGGAGAGCTCCAGCGAACGGGCCAGCGCGGCCAGTCGCCGGTTGAACCGGAGTTGGTCGTCGAAGCCCAGGTCGAACCCGGAGTGGTGGGCGTACCCGTCGGCGTCGGCCAGGGCCACCGCGCCGAACCCCTTGCCCCGACAGAGTCGGAACCGGTCGGCCAGCACCGGTCGCAGCACGTCCCACCGCCGGACGTCGAGCCACCGACTGCCGGGCCGGCCGGCGGGGGCGCCGCGGACCACCGCCGGGAAGCGGGTGGCGTCCGGATCGGTGTCGGCGTACGAGCCCACGTGCACCTGGCAGATGAGGCGGCGTTCCCGCCGCCGCAGGTCGGTGGTCTGCGCGGTGGTGGTCCGCACCGGGTCGAGCAGGAAGACGTCCGCCGGCACCGCCGTGTCGAGCGGACCGTCGAGCTGCCACTGCCACTGCCACCGGTGGGCGTACCCGGTGGGCCACGGGGTCGGCGCGCCCGGCGGGCGGGGCACCACACCGCAGGCGGGGGTCAGCAGGGTGAGCGCGACGGCGGTCGGCAGCGCCCGGCGGACGGTGCGCCGCCACGACGCCCGGGCCGGCGTCGCCGGGCGGGCCGATCCGTCGGGCCGTCCTGGCCGCCGGATCCGCATGGGCCGCTCCCGGGTCCCGGTCGACGCCGTGCCGCCCCGCGTCGGTACGCCGGGCGCCTCGTCCGGCGCGCCTCGTCCGGTCAAACGAGCGCGCCCCCGGCCGGGACGCGGTGGGCGTCGGGACCGGGGGCGCAGGCGGTGGACCGCTCAGCGGGGTGCGGCGAAGACCTGGGTCCAGTACGGCCCGTTGCTGTTCGCCACGCCGACGCCGATCTCGGTGAAGGCGCAGTTGAGAATGTTCGCCCGGTGCCCGGAACTCTTCATCCAGGCGGCCATGACCGCCTCCGGGGTCTGCTGGTTCCAGGCGACGTTCTCGCCGTACGTGCGCCAGCGGTAGCCGACCCGGTCCAGTCGGGTTCCGGGGTTGCTGCCGTCACTGCCGGTGTGCGACATGGTGCGGTGGTCGGCCTGGTCCTGGCTGTGCCGCTGGGCGGCGAGCATGAGCTTGTCGTCGGTGGCCAGCTTCCCGCAGCCGGCCTTGGCCCGCTCGGCGTTGACCAGGTCGACCACCTGCTGCACCTGGCTGTTGGCGCCGGCGGCCACCGTGTTCGTGCTGTCGTCGCCGGTGGCGGCCCGCGCGCTGCCGGCGCGTGCGCCGCTCTGCTGGGACGCGGCGGCGGCCCGCGTCGCCGCGGGCGACGTGGTCGCCTTCGGCGGCGACGGCTTCGGGCTGGCGCTGGTGGGGGCGGTGGTCGGCGA
>NZ_SMJY01000118.1:0-19607 GCF_004348355.1 Micromonospora sp. KC721
GCGCCCACCGCCCCGCCGGCCAGTCCGGTCACGGCCACGGACGCGACGACCATCGCGACGGTCTGCCGGGGCGTCATGCCCAGTGCCTTGTGAATGCCGAGTTCGCGGACGCGTTCGCGGGTGTCCAGCACGACCATGTTCAGCACGCCCATGCCGGCGACGGCGACCAGCATCAGGGTGAGCAGGGCGGCCAGCGCGTTGAGCAGCACGATGGTTTCGCTGCTGCCGCCGGACTGCCCGGGCTGCGCGGTGAAGCCCGACGACGTCAGCGCGCCGTTGAGCGCGGTGACGTAGCCGGTCACGTCCGCGCCAGCGGCGAGGCGGATGTGAAAGCTGGCGGCGATCAGGGTCGGCTTCGTGGCGGCGAACGTCGCGGCATCGGTGAACACCAGCATGTCGTTGGTGGGATGGAAGACCTCACCGACGATGCGCACCGGTACCGCCTCACCGTGGTCGGCCAGCACGACGGTGTCACCGATCCGGGTTCCGGTGGCGGTCAGGAAGTTGGTCGCCACCGCGGCTTCTCCCGGCCTCGTGAACCACCTGCCGGAGACCATCTCGTAGCCACCCCAGGACGCCTCACCGGTGAACGCGTAGAGACGGGCGGATCCGGCCGTTCCGGCGACCGCGACCTCCGTGGTGGCGACGCTGTAGTACTTCTCCGTCCCGGACTGCGCGGTGATCGCTGAGGTGATCCTGGTGGTTTCGTCCGCGCTCAACGGCCTCGGCACGTCGGGGACGGGGTTCGGTCCGCGTGGTGGACCGAGGGTCTCGATGACCACGTCGGCGGCGGCGTGGTCCTTGGCGATCTGCACCCGGTTCAGCGAGGAGGCCACGCCGACGGCGAAGGTGACCGTGGCGGTGCCGAACACGACCGCCGCGAACATCGCGGCCGCGCGGGCCGGACGGGCGAAGGGGCGGGCCAGTCCGAGCGTCATCGGACGTGGCAGCGGAAGCCGGGCGGTCTGCCGGGCCGCCCACCGCCCACGGCCAGGGCGAGGCGTACGCCCGACGGCGATCGCGTCGACGGTGCGAAGCCGGCCGGCCCGCAGCGAGGCGGCCCACGCGGTCAGCGTCACCATGCCGAACGCGCCGCCGACCACGACGGCGTCGACCCACCAGGCGACGCCTGCGGTGCTCGTGTCGTAGAGCTGGTCGGCATCGGCCAGTACCGGGATGGCCAGGAGGTTCCCGGCCACGACTCCACCCGCGATGCCGAACGCCGCCGGGATCAGCGCCTGGGCCACGTACGCCCGCACGACCTGCGCGGGAGTGAACCCGATGGCCTTGAGGATGCCGATGCGTCGCGTCCCGGTGCCGACCGCGCCGGCGACCACATTGCCGACGACGAGCACCGACATGACCATGCCCAGTGCCCCGAACGCGACCAGGAATGGCAGGAACAACGCGGTGTTGCGCTCGGTGGCCTCCTTGACGGTCAGCCACGACTGCGTCCCGGCCAGCGCCTCCGCTCCGACCACAGCGGTCACCGCCGCACGGCCCCGGTCGAGCTGGGCTGCGGTACGCGCGTCGGCGAAGCGGTAGAGCATCTGATACCCGCGGGTCGCGCCGGGCGCGGTCAGGGCGGCGACGTCGGACGGCGACACCCAGGCGTCGGCGGTGCGGGTGACCGACCGGGCCACGCCGACCACCGTCAGTGCCGGCTGATTCGGCAGGTCGGCAAAGCGCAGGACGGTGCCCAGCGGCGATGGCCCGATCGGGTAGTCCGCGGAGACCACGATCTGGCCGGGACCGGTCACCCACCGTCCCTGGCTCAACAGGAGTGCGTCGACCGTTCCGCTCGGGGCGGCACGGCCGACGAGCGTCATCGGTGCCAGCTCCCGGTCGACGGCCGTATCCCGGGGCGTGCCGGACACGGTCGGAAACGGACCGGTGACCGCGGTGACACCCGCAACGCGGGCAGTGGCCGACAGCCGCTCGGCCGTGGTCTCGGCGCCGTCGAACTGTGCGGTGAGGTGCGCGCCGTGCTGCTCGGCGAACGCGCGGTCGAACGGCGCGCTGGAGGCGACCACCAGCGATCCGCCGAGCACCGAGGCGGTCACCGCGATCATCGTGGCCAGCCCGACGACCACCGTCTGGACCCGCCGGCGCGTCACCCCCGATCGCACCACACGACCCGTCGCGCTCATCGGGTCCGTCCCGCCGCGACGTCCCGGGTGACGTCGGCGACGACCCGGCCGTCCACGAGCCGGATCGTCCGGGTCGCGCAGGACTGCGCCAGGGCCAGGTCGTGGGTGACCAGGACGATGGTCTGGCCGTCGGCGTGCAGCTCGTTGAACAGCCGCTTGACGTCGTCACCGGAGGCGGTGTCCAGCGCTCCGGTCGGTTCGTCGGCCAGCAGCAGCGTCGGCTTGTTCATCAGCGCTCTGGCCACCGCGACGCGTTGCCGCTCACCGCCGGAGAGCCGGCCTGGATAGGCGGCGGCGTGCCGGGCGACCCCGAGCGCCTCGAGCAACTGCTGGGCGCGGTGGTGGGCGGCGCCGGACGCCGTGCCGGACAGTTGCGCGGGCAGGACGACGTTGTCGACGACGGTCAGGTCGTCGAGGAGGTTGAAGAACTGGAAGACCATGCCGATCGTGTCGCGCCGGTAGCGGGCGGAGCCCGCTTCGTTGAGCCTGTCGACGCGTACGCCGTCCACGGTCACCGTGCCGCTGCTCGGTCGATCCAGCCCGGCGATCAGGTTGAGCAGCGTGGACTTGCCGCTCCCGGAGGGCCCGAGGATGGCGACCGCCTCGCCGGGCGCGATGCTCAGTGTCGTGTCGTGCAGCGCGGGTGGCCCGTCGTCGTACCGTCGTGTCACGTTGCGCAACTCGATCACCGGCGTGGTCATGGTCGTCTCCCTCGGCTCGCTGGTCGGCGGTGATCGACGCTAGGCGCGCAGACAATCTGGACACATCGGTCCGGCGAGCGATCTTCAGCGGCGTCGCGGGATGAGGTGGACGCAAGTCATCCTTGCGGCGTAGGCGGCCGAGCCGAGCCCGGTGGATCTTTGGGCCGATGCCGCCGGCCGCCAGGCAGGGCCAGAATGGGCCCGGTGACGAACGTGGCGACGATGACCCGCCAGCTGCGGGCATGGAGCAGCCAGTTGCGGCGACCATCCGGTCCGTTGCCCCGACCGTCCCCGCGCAGCCGGGCGTTCGACGCGCTCCTCGCGCTGGGCATCAGCCTCGTCGCGATCCACGGAGGCTACGGCGTGTATCCCAGGCCCGCCGTCGAATCCGACAGCCGGGAGGCGCCCCCATTCCCGCTGGAACCACCGGACCGGCTCGGGATGGATATTCCGGCGCTGGCGCAACACCGGATCGCCTGGGTGATCGTGATGCTCGCCATCGCCGCCCCGCTGGTGGCCCGCCGCCGGTATCCGCTGGCGATGCTGTGGGTCGTCATGTGCACGGCCGCCGTGATCTCCCTGCTGACCAACGACCGTGCCACGCTGAGGTTCTCGTTCTACGTCTGCGTCATCGCCGCGTACAGCGCCGCGATCTACAGTCCGCACCGGCTGTACGCACTGGTCAGCCAATCGGTGGCGGCGCTGTTGTTCAGTCAACTCCTCCCGTCGACCCTGCGGTCCACCGTCTCGAACGAGGCGGTTCCGTTCGTGGTGCTGATTCCGATCGCCATCGCCGCCGACGGGCTGCGCAGGTGGCGACGGCGTGCCGACGAGGAACGCGCACGGACCGCCGCACTGGAACGCGAACGGGACGAGGCGGAACGCCGCGCGGTCGAGCAGGAACGCGCCCGCATCGCCCGAGAGCTCCACGACGTCGTCACGCACAACGTCAGCATGATGGTCATCCAGGCCGGCGCGGCCCGCACCGTCATGGCAGTCGACCCGGAGGAGGCCCGCCAGGCTCTGCTCGCGGTCGAGGCCGGTGGCCGGGCGGCGATGTCCGAACTGCGCCACGTCATGGGACTGCTGACGATGAACTCCCCCGGCCCCGACCCGGCCGGCGCTGCGGACCTCACGCCCCAACCCGGCCTGGACCGGCTGGACGCCCTGGTCGCGGGCGTACGAGCCAGCGGAGTACCGGTCGAGCTGACCGTGGTCGGGCAATGCCGCCCCGTGTCGGCCGGGGTCGAACTCGCGGCCTACCGGGTGGTGCAGGAAGCGCTGACCAACACCATCAAACACGCCGGCGGCGCGTCAGCCACCGTCGTCGTCGAGTACGCCCCCGATCACCTCCGGGTGGAGGTGACCAATACCGGCGGCACGCCGCGCGCGTCGGCCACGACCGGCAGCGGACGCGGGCTGATCGGACTGCGGGAACGGCTCACCGTCTACGGTGGAACCCTACACGCCGGGCCCCGCCCGATCGGCGGCTACCGCGTCCACGCACACATCCCCCTGGAGGCTTCGTGACCCCGCCGGTGCGTGTCGTGATCGCCGATGATCAGGCGTTGGTCCGCGCCGGCTTCCGGATGATCCTCAAGGGTGACGGCATCGACGTGGTCGCCGAGGCCGCCAACGGCGTCGAGGCGGTCGACGCCGTGCGCCGCACCCGACCCGACGTGGTCCTCATGGACGTCAGGATGCCCGAACTGGACGGCTTGGAGGCCACCCGGCGCATCCTCACCGGCGCCACGGACGACCCGCGCGTCATCATGTTGACCACCTTCGACCTCGACCAGTACGTCTACGCGGCACTGACCGCCGGCGCCAGCGGCTTCCTGCTCAAGGACGTCAGCCCCGAACACCTGGTCGCCGCGGTCCGGCTGGTCCGCACCGGCGACGCGCTCCTCGCCCCGGCGATCACCCGCCGCCTCGTCGAGCGGTTCGCCCGCCGTGACACCGACACTCCCGCGATCCCCCACGACCTGAGCGTGCTGACGGCACGCGAAGTCCAGGTCCTGCGCCTGCTGGCCGAAGGTTTGAACAACGCCGAACTCGCTGACCGCCTCACCGTCTCCGAGGCGACCGTCAAGACCCACGTCGCCCACATCCTCGCCAAACTCGGACTCCGCGACCGCGTCCAGGCGATCGTCGTCGCCTTCCAGACCAGACTCGTCACCCCGACGACGCCGCAGTAGCCGACCCGACGACCGCTTCACGCGCCGCGGGCGGAGTCCAGCTCCTCGACCGAGGCGAGCACGTCGGCGAGCAGGACACGTTGGTCGTCGTCCAGCGCGGTGGCGCGTACCCGGGTCAGCAGTTCCTCGACGCGGGCGAGGTCGCCGAGCCGCATGGCGAGTTCGGCACGGTAGACGAGCGCCTGCACCACGTCCGTGACGTCGGGCTCATCGTCGGCGCGGGCCAGGGCACCGTCGAGGATCTTCGCCGCCTGGGCGGCGTCCCCTTTGGAGTCGCCGAGAACGATCGCGTTCTCCAGGGTACGAGCCAGCCGGCTGGCGGGAGCGGCAGCCTCCTCGACGTCACGGTCGTCGGTTTCGTCCGCGGTGGCTGCCTGGAAGATCCGGATCCAGTTGCCGCCCGGGTCGACAACGCTGAACCCGCTGGCCTGGCCGGTGTTCTTCCGCTTTCGGGGTCGGGTGACCCGGGGGATCCCGCCGAGCAGGACCTTTCCGTGCCTCGCCCGCATCTCGTCGGCGAAGGACCGGTAGAGGGCGCTGACGTCCGGGACGAACACCAGACAGCTGCCGTAGGACCGTTCCGGGTCGAGGTCGGGCACACCAAAGAAGTGGAGTTGCAGGTCTTCCCGCTGGACGCAGAGGTAGTGGTTGGGTCGCTCCTGGCGGTGGGTCACGGTGAAGCCGAGCATCGTGTAGAAGTCGCCGACGTCGTCGATGGAACGGCAGGGCAACAGCGGGATGGTCACCTCATTGGCCATGGTTGGTCCTCTCGTCAGGGGCGGGCGGGTCGGTGTAGAGGAGGTCCGCGTCGAGGTACTGCCCGAGGCGACGCAGGGTCGCGGTGGCCGCCTGCAACTCGGCGAGGGTCATCTCCTCGGCGAGCCGGTTCGCCCACCGGGCCTGCCGGCGTTCGACGACGCGCAGAGCCTGCCGCCCCCGAGGGGTCAGGGACATCAGCTTCGTACGCCGATCACCCGGATGCTCCTGGAAGGCGACGAAGCCCTCCCGGCCGAGGGCGTCCGCGGTCTGCTGGACGCTCTGCCGGGTCAGTCCCATGGCGCGGGCGACCTGCGCCACCGTCCGGGGCTCGTCGTCGATCACTCCGAGGACCTGCCATCTCGCGCTGGTCAGACCTACCGGTCGGGCCAGTTCGTCACCGGCGGCCAGCAGTCGACCGTTGAGCCGAAACACCTCGACGACCAGCTCGGAGAGGTCGAGGCCCGCTTGGCTGAGCTCTTCCACGGGAAGAGAGGCTGGCAGATTTGACAGGCACCTGTCAAATCTGCCAGCCGTCGAAACGCTCGACCTCGGTCTGACGTCGCGGTCAGCTCCCCGGATACCAGATGTTCGGTCGGGGCGGCGGGGCCATGGTGTAGCCGAGGAAGTAGTCGACGTGGTGGGACTGCATGTAGCCCTTGAGGGTCATGGCGTTGCGGTACGCCGGATTGTGCGCCAGCGTGTAGAGCCGGGTGCTGCTCGGCTGGTTGGTGGTGAAGATGATCAGCTGGTTGTAGCTGGCGTTGGTGTAGACGACTTCTTCACGCCAGTCGCCCAGAATGTCGCCGTAGAAGGTCGGGTTGACCTCCTGGCTGGCGTTGACGGCGCCGTAGCTGCTGGCCGTCAGCAGCCGGGGCACGTTGCTGGTGGAGGTGGGGCGGTTCGGATCCCACTTCTCGAACTTGAGATTGTTCAGCAGTTCCATGCCGGTGTCGCCGTCCCAGTACAGACCGAGCTGAGGCCACGGCCGCAGCGAGGTGTTCGGCTCGGCCAACCGGTTGCTGGCGGCGTTGTAGAGCCCGGAGAACGACCACACCTCCATACCGGCATGGCGCGGGTCGATGTCGCCCGCCAGGCCGCGCCCCACATCGGCGGTACCGGCCTCGACGTGCTGCCAGATCATGTTGCCGGTGGCCGCGTCGTAGTAGTACTCCCGCAGGCCGCTCGGGTTGTCCTGCTGCACGCCGTAGCCCTGCAGCCCTGCCCGATTGGGATCGATCTTGGTGATGTGGAACCGGTCGCCGTGCACGATGCCCCGGGGCGCCAGGGAGTAGCGCAGCGTGCCGTTGCCGTTGAGCACGAAGCCGATCTCGGCGATCTCGTCTGTGCCGTTGCCGTCGACGTCGACGATGCGGGTGTTGTGCCCGTCGGGCAGGTTCTGGTTGCCGCGCAGGAACTTCCACTGCATGCTCACGGCGCTGCCGGTGAACCGCCAGGCGGTGAACATGAGGTTGAAGCCCCCGCTGCCGATCCGGTTCTTCATGAAGGCGACCAGGCTCGGGGTGGCGCCGTCCAGGTAGCCCACGCCGAAGCGGGCGTACATCGGGCCGTCGGACAGGTAGTCGGTGGGCAGGGCCGCCGTGGCGCGGGGCGCCCCGGTCATGCCGTCGAGGATGGCGATGAACTGCCGGTTGTTGTCCGAGTGGGTGAAGGTGGTGCCGTTACCGAAGACAACCCCGTTGGCGATCCGCACGGCGACCTCCGCGCGGCCGTCGCTATCCAGGTCGTAGACGGTGACGCCGTCGTTGTGACCGACGTTTATGGTGGATGACCCGCCCTCGATGTTGTTCTGGTTGGTGCTGTTGGGCCCCATGTTCATCGACCACAGGAACTGGCCGTTGCTGCGGTACGCCTCGATCCGTTGCGGGGACGTCTGCCGGTCCAGCACGTAGTCGTACTCGCCGTCGCCGTCCAGATCACCGACCCAGAGGAACTTGACCATGCCACCGGAGCGGATCGGCACCCGGACCACCGGCTCGGTGGCCTGGTTGGCGGGCAGCGTGAACGCGCCACCGGATGCCTGCTCCACGCCGTTGACCACCGGCCGGACCCGGTAGGTGTTCGGCTGCGTCAGGTTGGCCGTGGTGTCGGCGTAGTTGGTCCCTCCGGTCAGCACCGAGGAATTGAGCTTCACCTCGGTGCCGCCCCCGGCCGAGCGGTAGACGTTGAAGCCGATGCCGGCCGGGTCCAGGCCCAGCAGCCGCCACGAGACCAACACACTGTTGCTGCCGGAGCGGACGGCCACCACCCCGCGGCCCAGGCTCTCCATCCGCCGGCCGCCGGTCGGCGGGTTCGTGGCCGTCGGCGTTGGGATGGGCCCACCGGCCACATCGACGTCGAGGTAGTCGATGTTCGCCAGGCCGGAGGCGGTGGTCGCGGCCAGCCGGACGGTGTTGCTGCCCGCGTTCAGCGGCACGGTGAACGTCTGGGTCGCCCACGCGTTCCAGGCGCCGGTGCCGCCGAAGGCCGCCGCGGGACGCACCACGGTGCCGTTCACGCTGATGTCACCCGGCCGGTCGGCCGTCGATCCGTTGGCGTACCGGATGCCCAGCGTGGCGGTGCCGGCGCCGGGCGCGCTGACGGTGAACTGGACTGCGGCCCCGGTGGCGTTCGGCGTATCGCAGAAGCCGGCGCCGGAGTAACCCGAGTGATTGGTGGCGACAGTCCCGTCACAGGTGGCCGGGGCGGACTCCGCCTCGTACCGGGTCGGTGCGGCCTGCGCGTTGAGGGCGAACACCGCCCCGACGCCGGTCAGGACGGTCACGAGACCGGCAACTATGGACACCCTCGTCGGTCGCTTCATGAAGGCTCCTCCTCGCTGCTCGAAGGGCAGATCACTCGACTTCGGATGCGGTCACCTTCCAGGCCAGGCTGCGTGGGTCTCGCGCATGCCCGTCGCGGGCGAGTGGGACATGAGCACTCCACCCACTAGCGAGGACGCCGGACGGCACCGGAACTGGGGCTTTAAACGTTTACTACGCCTCAGCAGGAAACCATCCAGTTTCAACCATGTCAATGCATCGCAGTCCTCGCTGCCTGCTGCAAACTGGTTGCCGATGGCGCGGAATGATAGGTCTCGCCTTCCAGCAGGGGGTGTAAGCGTTTTAATCGCATGTCCCGCGCCCCGTTGCTCCACCGCCCGGGAACCTGGCTGTCACCCTTCACCGGCCGAACCGAGGTGGCGTCGGCGTCGCACGCCGTGCCGCGAGAGCCGCCAGCCCCGCCTCACGCACCCGGGTCGTAGTCCGAAGCAGGCACCGGACCGACCGGCACCCCACCGCGCTGCGTGCCCAGCGCGACCAGACTCACCGGCCCCAGTCGCGAACTCTGCCGTGCGGTCACGGCGAGGGCCAGCGTGTTGGCGCCGTGGTGGCGCAGCAGACCGGCCGGCAGAACGAAGTCCCGCTGGGGACCCATGCCGCCGCCGTACAGGCCGAGGTTCCAGCCGTTGAGGAACAGCATCACCCGGTGACCGATGGGTGGCGCGTCGGCGAACCGCAGGGCCACCGATGTGTCCTGACCGCTGGGCAGGTCCAGTCGGAAGGTCGTCCGGTACCAGGTGACACCGGGCGCCACCACTCTGCCGGCCAGCGACCTGACCCGGCGCCAGGAGCCGTCCGGATAGCCGGGCAGGCTCCAGCCGTACCGCTCGCCGTGCAGACCGCCGTTGTTGAGCGGCCCCCTGGCACGGTCGGACAGTTCCTCGCCGCCACGCGCGCCCTGGATCCGCCACGACAGGGCGGCGGTGGAGCCGATGAGCTCTGCTCCGACCAGGCCGCGTGGCTGGCGCATCCGGTTGTCGTCGGCCGTCCAGTCGTCATTGTGCCCCATGTTCTCGACCAGGACGGACAAGACGGCCGGCTCTCCGGGCGTGAGCACGCCGTCGGGGATCGGGAACGTGCCGGGACCGGGGTTCGGGTTGATCGGTTCGGCGTCCGCCTCCACGCCGCCCGCGGCGGCGCCGAGGTATCGTCCGTTGAGCCAGACCAGATAGCTGCCACGGCGTCCGGTGATGGCGTTGAGCCTGACCGCGGTCTCCGCACCGGTGGCGGTGAACCGGCTGCGGTACCAGACGTTGCCGTAGTGGTAGCCGTACTCGTCGGCGTACAGCACGGGCAGGGTGATCGGCGGGTAGGGGCTGAGCGAGGTGGTCCGGTCGGCCACCAGCCAGCGGGAGTCGTCGAAGCGGGGGTCCGCCTCGGGCGCCTCGGCGTGGGTACGCCAGCCGGTCAGGCCAGGGAGCCGGACCTGCTGCGGGCCGGGCAGCCGACCAACGAGCGAGCCGCTCGACGTCGTGCGCACGGTGACCGGACGCCCGTTGACCGAGAGCCTGCGCGCCGACGCGAAGACCTCGATCGTCGCGGCCGCGTCGGTGTCCGCCCGCAACTGGGTGGTGTCGTCGGTGACGGCGGCGGACCGCACCAGGGACGTGCCGCGCACCAGCACCGGTCCGACGTTCGTCTCCACCCGCCAGAACGGCGCCACGGTCGCGTGCGTGCCGAGCAGCAGCAGCGCCGGACGCCGACCACCGTCGGTGACCAGTACGCGGGCCAGCCCGTCGTGCCGGTAGTCCAGCCGCAGATCCCCGCTCGTCGGGTCGTACGACGACGCGACGGCGCCCTCGATGACCCGGACCTCAGGTCGCGTGGGGTACCGGAGCACGGCCGAACCGGCGGTGGACCTGGTCCCGTACAGCACGGCCACGTCCCGGCCGTCGATCGCGGCGTGCGTCATGATCTCGGACGTGGACCACACGAGCCGCTGGCCGCCGAGGTCGTAACCGGCGACCAGGATCGCGGCGTCCCGGCCCACCACCCGCACCGGCACCCGGTACCGGCCGTCCGGCGTGCTCCAGTCCAGCACGCCGGAGTCGTCGCTGGTGGCGGTGCGGTCGCGGTGGCGCAGCAGGACGAACTGCGTGCCGGTGTCCGGGTTGGTCCGGGCCGCGGCCAGCAGCGCCGGATTGTCGACCGTGGGCGCCGCGGCCGGGTTCGTCCTGGTCAGTGGCGCCACCGTGGTGAGCAGGTAACCCTGCCGCTTGAACTCGTCGTACTTGGCGGTGAGCTGGCGGCCCTCGGTTATGGCGGCGCCGTAGTCGTACGAGGTGTAGACGTCGTCGGGCTGCGCCAACCAGCCCCAGTTCGTGCCGCCGTACGTCATGTAGTACGAGAACAGCGTGGCCCCGCCGGTGATCGCGTTGTTCTTGTACAGCAGGCGCATGAACTCCGGCCCGGTCAGCTCGCGGCACCGCTCGTAGCCGGCGTCGGTCACGTCGATCGAGCCGGCCTGGTACTCCGCGGCGTAGATCGGCGCGTCGTCCCGGATCCGTCTCGTGACGCCCTCGCCCCACGAGCCCCCGATGGCGTCGCCGTCCGTGCAGTCGAACGACTGCGGGTAGTCGTCCATGCCGGGGATCTGCACCGCCCCGACGCCGGAGTGCCAGGTCGACGCCCGGTCATCGGCACCGCAGCAGATGTTCGTCACCACCGGCACGTCGATGCCGTCGGCCCGCGCCTTGTCCTGCACCGCCTGCATGTACGCGGCGTCGGTGTTGACCTGGTACTCGTTCTCCACGTTGTACAGCAGCACCGGGCCGCCCCGCGTGACCTGGTGCCGCGCGATGATCGGATTGAGGTGATCGAGCCACTCGGTGTAGGCGGCGGTGTAACCGGGCGCGCTGGTGCGGGCCCGGCCGGGGACGAGCTTCAACCAGGCCGGAAAGCCGCCGCCGGTGGTCTCGGCATTGATGTACGGCCCGGGACGCGCGATGGCCCACAGTCCGAGTTCGTTGACGGTGTGCAGCAGGCGGTCCACGTCGCGGACGCCGGTGAAGTCGTACCCGCCGGGCTTCGGTGAGTGGTACGCCCAGTGGAAGTAGAGCGACACGGTGTTGAACCCGGCGGACCTGATCTTCTCCAGCACGTCCCGCCACAGGTCGGGGCTGGGCAGCCGGAAGTAGTGCAGCTCGGCCGACTGCACGAGGATGCGGCGGCCGTCGAGCAGCAGCGAGTGCCGGTCGTACGTCACCGCGTGCCGGCCGCCGACGGTTGCCTCCGCGCCCTCGGATCCGGTACGCGTCGTTTCCCCGCCGTCGACGGCCGGCGTGCCCGCCCCCCGGTTCGGTGTCATCCCTGTCCACTCCTGTTACGGAGAACGCGCCACCCGGCGGTGGCGTCCGTGATTCAGCCGGCCGTGCAGGACACCGACGCCGGGATGCTGTTGGTGCCGTTCCACGACCCGAGGAAGCCGAAGGTGGTGCTGACGCCGGCCGCGAGGCTGCCGTTGTAGCTGACGTTGCGGGCGGTCACCGTGGCGCCGCTGGAGGACAGGGTCGCGTTCCACGCCTGGGTCACCTGCTGCCCGTTCGCGAAGCTCCAGGTCACGGTCCAGCCGCGGACCGCCGAGTTCCCGGCGGTGACCCGGACCTCACCCTGGAAGCCTCCCTGCCACTGGCCGACCACGGCGTACGTCGCGGTGCAGCCGCCGTGGGGAACCGGAGGCGTCGTGCGCGGCGGCGAGGGCGAGGTGTCCGGCGTCGACGGCGTGGCGCCCGGAGTGGTGGGCGGGGTGGTGACCTCGCCCAACACCCGGCTCAGCGGACCGAACCACTTCTGGGCGATCTTCTGGTTGCCGGAGTTGTTGGGGTGTACGCCGTCGCCGGTGTCGGTGGCGGTGTTGAAGCCGCTCCACTGGTCGACCACGGTGATCGGCGACTGTGCCGTGCTCTTCGAACTGGCCCAGGCGGGAATGGCGGCGTTGAAGGCGACCGTCCGCTGACCGCACTGCGGGCAACTGCTCGGATTCATCGGGATGATCTGGGCGACCAGGATCTTCATGGCGGGGTTGCTGGCCCGCATCTGGTCCACCAGGGTGCTGAAGGCGGCGAGGATGGTCGCCGGTGCGATGTTGCTCCACACGTCGTTCGTGCCGAGGTGCATGATCACGACGTCCGGGCGGGTCGCGGAGAGCCAGCCGGGCAGCAGGTTCTGGTTGGCGATGTTGGTGGCGAGATAGCCGCCGTGCCCTTCGTTGTCGCCGTCGTGCGCGACGCCGCAGCCCTGCGGCGGGAGCGTGCCGACGAAGTCGATGTCCGTGTGGCCGGCGCTGCGCAACTGGTTCCACAGCAGGGCACGCCAGCAGCCGGGAGAGCCGGTGATGGAGTCACCGAGCGGCATGATGCGCACCGGTTGGGCGGCCTCGGCCGGTCGGACCGCGAAGAAGGTGGCCGCCATCAGCAGCGCGGCGAGGAGCGCGTAGAGGGGGGATCTGCGACGCATGAGGGACTCCTGAGGGCGGGGAATCGACCGACCTGAGCTGCCGGGCCATGGGCGCTCGGTCGCGTACGCCCATGGCGGGGTTCAGCCCTTGATGAGGGTTGGCACGGTTGTCGAGTCAGGACACAAGGGCATCGGCATCGCCCTCACACGCCGCGAACCTGAACGACGTCCTGGTCGGGCGCGGCGTCGACGGTCAGGTGGCCGGCCATCTCGACGCGCCACGGCACTGCCGGGCCGTCGCGACGCACCTCGACAGCACCGTCTCTCGGCGTCACCGTGAAGCTGGTCGCCACCGCGCCGTCCAGGGCCGGCACGTCCACCCGTAGCGGCGCCGAGACCTCGTACAGGCGCAGCGTCACGCCGTCGTGATACGCGTAGTCCGGGCGGTCCTCGCGGGCGCCCCACGGCAGCGCGGTGCCCGGCCGCACGTACACCGGCACGGTGTCGAAGCCACACGCCTCGGTTACCCAGCGCGGCCCTTCGACGACCTCCCCGGTCAGCAGATGCGTCCACCGCCCGGCCGGCAGGTAGTACGAGGTGCGGCCGGACGCCGAGAACACCGGTGACACCAGGAGACTGTCGCCCAGCATGTACTGCCGGTCGAGGTACCCGCAGGCCGGATCGTCGGGGAACTCGGCCACCATCGGCCGCATCACCGGCACGCCCTCACCGTGGGCGGTGACGGCCGCCCCGAACAGGTACGGCATCAGTCGCGCCTTCAGCTTGGTGAAGGCGCGTAGCACCACGACCGCTTCCTCGTCGAACTCCCAGGGCACCCGGTAGCTGTGGTTGCCGTGCAGCCGGCTGTGCGAGCACAGCAGTCCGAACGGGATCCACCGCTTGAACACCGCCGGGTCCGGCTTGCCCTCGAAGCCGCCGATGTCGTGGCTCCAGAACCCGAAACCCGACATCGCCAGCGACAGTCCGCCGCGCAGACTCTCCGCCATCGACTCGAACGTGGACTCGCAGTCTCCACCCCAGTGCACCGGGTATTGCTGGCCGCCGACGGTCGCGGAGCGCGCGTACAGGACCGCCTCACCCTCGCCGCGGTGCTCCCGCAGCAACTCGAACACGGTCTGGTTGTACAGGTGGGTGTAGTAGTTGTGCATCCGCTCCGGGTCGGACCCGTCGTGCCACACCACGTCGGTGGGGATGCGCTCACCGAAGTCGGACTTGAAGCAGTCGACGCCCATCTCCAGCAGCACCCGCAGCTTCCCGGCGTACCAGGCGCGGGCCTGCGGGTTGGTGAAGTCGACCAGCGCCATGCCGGCCTGCCAGTGGTCGCTCTGCCACACCCCGCCGCTCGCCGCACGCACCAGGAAGCCCGCGGCGGCTCCCTCGGCGAACAACACGGACCGCTGCGCGATGTACGGGTTGATCCAGAGGCTGATCCGAAGCCCGCGCTCTGTCAGCCGCTTCAGCATGCCGGGCGGGTCGGGAAAGGTGCGCCGGTCCCACTCGAAGTCGCACCAGTGGAACTCGCGCATCCAGAACGTGTCGAAGTGGAACACCGATAGCGGGATGTCCCGCTCGGCCATGCCGTCGACGAAGCTCGTCACCGTGTCCTCGTCGTAGGACGTGGTGAACGAGGTGGTCAGCCACAGACCGAACGACCACGCCGGCGGCAGCGCGGGCCGCCCGGTCAACGCCGTGTACTTGCGCAGGATCTCCTTCGGCGTGGGGCCGTAGATGAGGAAGTACTCCAACTCCTGCCCGGCGACGCTGAACTGGACCCGCGACACGACCTCGGAGGCCACCTCGAACGAGACCAGCCCGGGATCGTTGACGAACACCCCGTACCCGCCGGTGGTCAGGTAGAACGGCACGTTCTTGTACGCCTGCTCGCTGCTCGTGCCACCGTCGGCATTCCAGATGTCCACCGACTGGCCGTTCCTGACCAACGGGCCGAACCGCTCGCCCAATCCGTACACGGTCTGGCCGACGCCCAGCGCGAGTTGCTCGCGGAGGTAGTGTCCGCCGCCGTCGGTGCCGATGGCCGCCATCGCCTTGGTACCACTTGCGGTCAGCACCTCGCCGTCGGCGAGGAAGTCCATCCGCCACGACTGACCGCGCGCGAAGCGTACCGCCAGTCTTCCGGAGGTGAGCGTCGCTCCCTCGGCGTCGATCTCCGCGACGCCGTCGTGAACGGCCAGTTCGAAGTCCGGTCCCCTGCGCTGACCCCCGCTGAAGTGCGCGATCCGCACCCCGATGACGTCCGGCACCGGGGCGCTGACCCGCACCGTCAACAGTGGCCGGTTCAAGGTGTCGCCCCGGCCTGCGATGTGCGTCGTCGGCGCGTACACCATCAACGCATCGGGCTCGGCTACCACGTCGTGCACCTCGGCAGGGTAGAGCGGGTGTACGCCGTCGCGCATGAACCAGTGACCGTCGGTGAACTTCAACCAAGACTCCTAGAAGTAGCCTGCCGGGCCGGGTGGTACGCCCGGTCCCGCAACTGATTCGGACTGGCTCAGTTGGCGGCGCACGACGCTGTCGGGGCGCTGTTCGTGCCGTTCCACGCTCCGATGAATCCGAACGTCGTGCTGGCGCCGGGAGCGAGGCTGCCGTTGTAGCTGACGTTGCGGGCGGTGACGTTCGATCCGTCGCTGTTGACCGTGGCGCTCCATGCCTGGCTGATCCGCTGCCCGTTGGCGAACGTCCACGTCACGGTCCAGCCGTTGATCGCCGAACTGCCGGCGGTGACCCGTACCGCGCCCTGGAAGCCGCCCGGCCACTGGTTGACGATCGAGTACGTCGCCGTGCAGCCCCGGGTGCCAGCCGTCGGGCTGACAGAGGGGCTCACGGACGGGCTGACCGACGGGCTCGTGGACGGGGTGGTGGGCGTCGGGTTGACGCCGCTGTAGATGGTGGCTTCGCGTGCGGTGGCCTTGAGACCGTTGGCGCCGTTGACGATGCGCTGACCGAAGGTGGTCAGCTGGTTGGGGTCGAAGTTGACGGTCATGTCCAGGATCGGGTCGCTGTTGCCGCTCCACGACCAGGCCAGCCAGCCCAGGCCGCGAGCCTGCGCCTCGGCCAGGATTGCCTGGTCGTCCACCTCGTTCGGATTGAACCGCCAGCCGAACTCGCCGACCACCAGCGGAAGGTTCATCGCGCGAAAGGCGTCGAAGTACGACCGGATGGTCGCGGCCAAGTTGTACACCGAGTACATGTGGATGGAGAACACGAGGTTGCGCCGACTGTCGGCGTTCCAGACGGTCTGCGCGTTGTCCCGCATGGTGTTCGTCCAGTCCTGACCCCAGTTCGGCCCGTCGATCATCAGCAGGTGCTGGAAGCCGTTGCTGCGCATCTTCCGGACGGCCGCGGACGTCGCGGCGGTCCACTGGCCGGGGTCGGTGTTGCCGATCGGCTCGTTGCCGATGTTGATGATGACGTAGCTCTCGTGGCCGATCAGCGCGTCCTTGTGGCCGTTCCAGTAGTCGACGGCCTCGTCCAGGCTGGCGGCGGCGCTCTCCTCGCCGTAGCCGGTGGTGTCGTGCACCTCCAGGACGCAAATGAGCTTGTTCTGCTTGCAGAGCGCGACGACGTTGGCGACGTCGTCGGACGGACCCCACCGCTTGCCGCTGCCGAGCACCACCCGCACGGTGTTGGCGCCGGCGGCCTTGATGTCGGCGAACGAACTGGTCTGGCCGGGAAACCACACGTGCGGGTGGTTGATCCCGCGCATGACGAACGTCTGGCCGTTGGCCTCGACGACGTCGCGCCCGCTGACGTGCAGGCCGACGGCCGCGTCAGCCGGGCGGGTGAAGGTCATGATCGATGCACCGACCGCTAGAGCGGTGACGCCGGCGAGGACGAGTCGTTTCATCATGGCCAAACCTCACGGATAAGCCCCGGAATTGAGGCGACGATGGCAGGCTGCGGCACACCCACGGGCGGTGCCCTGCGCTCGTGGGATTGTGCGGCCCACCGCATCTTGTAACGTTTGCAATTCCGGCTCGTTGAGGAGCGTACGCCGCAGGGGCCGGCGGGCGCAATCGCGTCGATATCCCGTTCAGCGACGCCGGGGCGGGGGCGCGGTGGAGGCGCGGACCCTCAGCGTCGGGCGGAAGTGCACCTCTCGGTGCGTGTGGTCGGGGTGCTCCTCATCGAGCAGCAGTTCGGCGGCGGCGCGGCCGAGCTGGTGCTTCGGCTGGTGCACGGTGGTCAGGGCGGGCGAGAGCCGGGCGGCGAAGTGCAGGTCGTCGTAGCCGACGACGGAGATGTCGTCGGGGACGCGTACGCCTGCCGTGTGCAATCCCTCCAGTACGCCCAGCGCCGCGGTGTCGTTGAGGCAGATGATCGCGGTCAGCGCGGGCCTGGTGGCCAGGATCTGCTCGACCGCCTGGGCGGCGACCGACACCGACGACCGGGGGTGGTCCGACATGCGGATGTCGACGAGCGCGTCGGCCGGGTCCACACCGGCGGCGGCCAGCACCCGCCGGGCGCCCTCTCGGCGGCGGGCAACCGGACCGGGGTCGATCGCGCCCGCGAGAAAGGCGATGCGGCGGTGGCCGAGCGACAGGAGATGTTCGGCCGCGAGTTCACCGCCGACGACGTCGTCGACGGCCACGGCACACAAATCCAGCTGCCGACGGGGATGGTCGATCAGGATCACCGGCGTGCCGCGCCGGCTGACCTGCAACAGTGCCGTCGGGTCTGGGTCGATCGGCGAGATGATGATGCCGCGCACCGCCTGCTCCTGCAGCAGAGCCAGCAGTTGCCTCTCCTTGGCGGATTGGAGATCGGTGCTGCACGCGAGCACCAGGCAGCCGGCTTCGCTGAGGGCGTCCTCGATGCCTCGGTTGAGTTCGGCGTAGAACGGGTTGGCCAGGTCCAGGGTGACGCTGCCGACAATCGGGCTGGGCAACCCTCGTAGCTGCCGGGCCGGTCCGTGCGGCACATAGCCGACGGCGGCCATCGCCTGCTCCACCCGGCGACGGGTCGGCGGCGCGACGATCGAAGGCCGGCTCAGCACGTTGGCAACGGTGGAGACGGACACGCCCGCCGCCTGGGCCACCTCCCGCATGCCGCTGCGACGCAAGCCCTCCCTGTTGGCCAACCTCGTCCTCCCGGAAGTTCGGGTCCACCGTACTTGGCGGCAGTCCCGCACGATTGCAGGACCGGACCACCGAGGACGACTTTCGCGGGATGCCCCGCGCGATCGACGAAACGCGGAGCCGTCCGGTCATCCAAGAATTCGATGCCTGTCGATTGACAGCCATCCGCCCGACCGGGACACTCTGTGATGCAGCTGGGCGCGACCGGGGAGCGCTCGATGTGACCACGGATGCCGCCGGACGGTTGGAGCATGCTTCCTCGTCGGTGATGGCCAGGACATCCATGGACAACCCTCCATCGCTCACAAGATCGCGCCTCGTCGGCCCATTGCCGCCTGTCGACACTCGGGGCAGCCGCGTAGTCGTCGGGCCGCAGGCACATCCCGTCCCTTACCTGAGGTGAACCATGAGAAGAAAGATCGCGACCCTGGGCGCTGTGGCGCTCACCATGCTCGCCTCCGTGATGCTCTTCGCCAAACCTGCCGAAGCCGCGGTCGGGCTGCGGGTCGACGCGGGTCGCATTGTGGAGGCCAACGGCAGCAACTTCGTCATGCGCGGGGTCAGCCACGCGCATGTCTGGTATCCCAGCCAGACCTCGTCGTTCGCCAACATCAAGGCGCTGGGTGCCAACACCGTGCGGGTGGTGCTGGGCAGCGGCCAGCGGTGGGGCCCGAGCAACGACATCCCGAACATCGTGAACCTGTGCCGCACCAACCGGCTGATCTGCGTGCTCGAGGTCCATGACACCACCGGTTACGGCGACCAGAGCGGCGCGGCCACCCTCGACCAGGCGGCCAGCTACTGGATCGACAAGCGCAGCGACCTCGCCGGAACCGAGAACTTCATCGTCATCAACATCGGCAACGAGCCGTTCGGCAACAACGCCAGCGCAGCCGCGACCTGGCCCACCGCCACGTCCAACGCCATCCGCCGGCTGCGCGACGCCGGCTTCGAGCACATGCTCATGGTGGACGCCCCGATGTGGGGTCAGGACTGGCAGTTCATCATGCGCAACAACGCGCAGACGGTGTTCACCAGCGACCCGCAGCGCAACACCGTCTTCTCCATCCACATGTACGGCGTCTTCGACACCGCCGCGGAGGTCACCGACTACCTGGGCCGGTTCCGCACCGCGGGGCTACCGATCGTGGTCGGCGAGTTCGGGCACGACCACTCCGACGGCAACCCCGACGAAGACACGATCATGTCGTACACCCAGGCCAACGGCATCGGGTACATCGGCTGGTCGTGGAGCGGCAACAGCAGTGACGTCGGCTACCTGGACATGGTCACCAACTTCAACCCGGCTCAGCTCACCTCGTGGGGCCAGCGGTTCTTCAACGGCACCAACGGCGTCCGGCAGACCTCCCGGGAGGCGACCTGGTTCGGCGGCGGCACCCCACCACCGAGCACCCCAGGACCTGTCTCTTATCCACATCTGACGCCG